>JAFDER010000026.1 GCA_019310245.1 Deltaproteobacteria bacterium | reverse complement strand
CATCAGCATCCACACTTCCGGCCGGATCGCGTCCTTCACATCGTCATCCATCCCCCGAACCTTCCTCCCGTACCATGGCAGTCCGATGTCCTGGCGAAAACGCCCCTGCGAAGGGCACACCACCACCCGTGCCCCGCACGCACCAGGGCCCGGGCGATGGCAGCCGGATCCGTGCACAGCTCCTCCAGTCTGAGAGGACCGCAGTAGCGGGGACAAACGTGCTAGAGCGAGTCGAACGCGGCGCGGATCGAGGCGTCCACGGTCTCGGCCAGGGGGGCCGCGCCCGGATCCGCAAGGAGCGAGAAGCTGGCCCCGGGCCGTGCGAAGGAGACGGCGATCGACCCGTCCTCCTTCTCGTAGACCGCCACCTTGCACGGAAGCAGGAGGCCGGCGCGATCGTCGTGCTGCAGGGCCTGGAAGGCCGACGGAGCATGGCAGGCGCCGAGCACGTGATAGGGCCTCATGTCCTTGTCGAGCTTCGCCTTCATGGTCTTCTGGAAGTCCATCCGGGTCACGATCCCGAAGCCCTGGGCCTCGAGGGACTCCTCGACCTTTGCGAGGGCCTCATCCATGCTCGCCACGCCATCGAGGGTCTTCGTGTAGGCGAGCTCCGGAGGTGGAGCCGCCTCGTCGACGGGGCATTCGACCTCGGCCGTGCCGGCGCCGCAGCCTGCGAGCAAGGCTGCGATGAACAGAGCAGACAGCTGGTGGATCATCGCCATCTCGTGCCTCCTTCACGGAGAGATATAGCACGGGCGGGCGGGTGGAGAACCCCTTGACGGACGGTGCCTAGGGGTTGGTGCAGACCACGCTGTTGATCACGGTGCCGGATCCGTGCGTGGAGCGGATGTCGTCATCGGTGTACCAGACCTCCCTCGGGACGCCGCGCAGGGGCAGGGTGCCGATGGACGTGCCCAGGGTGGTGCGATCCGGGCAGGGGAATCCCGGCTCGGACAGGGCCGTTGCGGTGGTGAACGAGGTGGCCGTGGAGAGAGCATTGCCGGTCTTGAGCTTGCAGAACAGGTCGGCGTCGGCCGAGTCGCAGCTTGAACCACCGGCCCAGGTGCACGTGCCGTTGCAGTAGAGCTGCGAGACGGAGCTGAAGTCCCACTTGCAGCTCGTGGGATCCACGAACACGGTCGAGAACGGCCCGGGCGGGGGATCGTACTCCTCGCCCGGCTGCAGGATGCCATCGCCGCAGGTCCCGGACGAGGGGGTACAGGTGCCGACGTAGCAGAACTCGTCCATGGCGCACACCGTGCCGCAGGTCCCGCAGTTGGACCTGTCCACGAGGGTGTGGGTCTCGCAGCCTGTGAACACGTCCCCATCGCAATCGCCGTACCCGGAGTGGCAGATGAGCCCGCAGGCGCCCGTCGAGCAGTAGGCCGACGCGTTCGTCTCGTCGCAAACCGTCCCGCACGCGCCACAGTTCTCGGGATCCAGGTCCGTGTTCGTGCAGAAGCCGCCGCAGTCGGTGAGAGGCGAGGCGCACGAGAGCTCGCACGTTCCGCCGTTGCACACGTGACCGGTGGGGCACGCGGTGCCGCACGCGCCGCAGTTGAGCCGGTCCGAGGCCAGGTCCCGGCACGTGCCCGAGCAGTCCGTGAATCCCTCGACGCAGGCCAGCACGCAGACGCCGTCCGAGCACACCTCGTCCGAGGCGCACCGGGAGGCGCACGAGCCGCAGTTCTCGGGGTCGCGCTGCAGGTCCCGGCAGGCCCCGGAGCACATGGTCAGGCCGGCCAGGCAGGTGTTCGTGCAGGATCCGGCCTCGCACCTCTGTCCCGATGCGCACACGGTCCCGCACTCCCCGCAGTTGAGGTGGTCGATGTCCGTATCCACGCACGAGCCCGAGCAGTCGATGTAGGGCTCCGGGCACGTGAAGGCGCAGGTCCCCGCCATGCACACCTCGCCCGAGGCGCAGGCGGTGCCGCACTCACCGCAGTTCGACGGGTCGTTGTCGAGGTTCTTGCAGACGCCCGAGCAGGTGGTGTAGCCATCCGGGCACCGGGGCGTGCACGCTCCGTCCACACACACGTTGCCCGTGGCGCAGGATACGCCGCACGCCCCGCAGCTGTACTCGTCGCCCTGGAGGTCCCGGCACACGCCGTCGCACTGCGTGTACCCCTCGGGACACGAGAGCACGCACAACCCGTCCGAGCAGATCTGGCCGGGCGGGCAGGCCATGCCTACACCGCCGCAGTTCCCGGGGTCGTTCTGCAGGTCATAGCAGGTTCCGGACACGTCGATGAATCCGGAGGGGCAGGTGTCGCCGGCGCATGCAGTCAGGACCAGAACGGATGCCGCAAGGAACATGGAAGGGGATCTCGAACGCATCTCGGGCCTCCTCATCGTCTGTGCGGCAAGTGTATCACCTGAGCAAGGCCCGTCCACCCGGCGGCACCCTCGCTGAGGCCTGATCAGGGGCCCTTTGGGATCCGCGATCGCGTGCGTTTGGCCTCGGCGGGCTTGAGCTCGGAGGCCTTGGTGGTCATCCGGACGATCTGCTGCTGCAGCTCGGCCAGCTTGGACTCGAGGTCCTTGAGGTCGTCGGCGAGCGTGGGGACCTCGCCCTCGGGAATCATGGACAGCCTGTCCTTCTCGTCCAGGGCGTCGGCCTCGGCGCGCGCCTCGTCCATGCCGTTCATGATGACGCCGATGAACAGGTTCAGGACGATCATGGTGCCGACGAGGATGAAGGAAACGAAGAAGGCGGAACCGACGATGGGCGAGGCCTTGGAGGCCGTGCACAGGTGCTCGAGCCCGCCGTAGCCGTAGTCGGCACACCCGGCCATCTGGATGTACATGAGATCGGTCCAGTCCTCGAGCGTGACGGCGCGGAAGAGCGAGAGCATGGAGGTCTGCAGGTTGCCGAAGTGTATTGGGTCGTTCTCGGAGAAGAGGAAGGTGCCCGTGACCGCGTAGAGGTAGAAGAGCATGAAGAGCAGGATCGAGATGTAGCCGATGGACGGGATGCTCTTGAGAAGCGCCCCCACCAGGACCTGGAGCTTGGGCAGGGCGCGCACGAGCTTGAGCACCCGCAGGAGCCGCGCGAGACGCAGGACCATCGCGTACTGCGAGCCGATGGGCAGGAAGCAGGCGGCCACGATGATGAAGTCGAAGACGTTCCATGGGTCGAGGAAGTAGCGCCACGGTCTCTTGCCGTGGGCGGCCATCTTGATGAGGACCTCGGCCACGAAGATCCAGAGGATCAGCGAGTCGAGGACGTCGAGGATCCCGCCGTACTTCGCCACGAGGCCGGGGTAGGTCTGCGCGCCCACCACCACGCCCGCGGCGATGATCACCCAGGTGATGAAGTTCACGAACCAGGTGGCCTCGGCGATCTTCTTGAAGAACGACTGGACGGGGTGCATGGTCACCTCCTGCTGGATGTTCCGGGACCCAGAATCTCTACCCAAGATGGGGTGATTTTTCAACGCCCTCTGGACTTGCGGGGGGGTTTCGGTTTATCAGACCTGAATGCGATACTCGAAGGCATTCATCCCCACGATGAGGCACGTGCCCAAGGAGGCCACGATGGCCAGCCACGTGCTGCTCATCAGGTCCGGCAGCGTGCGCATGCTCTCCAAGGGCATCTACTCGTACCTGCCGCTGGGCTGGAGGGCGGTGGAGAACGTGGCCAGGGTGGTACGAGAGGAGATGGACCGGACCGGAGCCCAGGAGATCCTCATGCCGTTCGTCCAGCCCGCCTCGATCTGGCAGGAGTCGGGCAGGTGGGACGGGTTCGGGCCGGAGCTCCTCAGGTTCAAGAACCGGGAGGGTGCGGACTACGCCATCGGCCCCACGCACGAGGAGGTGGTGACCGATCTCGTGAGGCGCGAGATCAGATCCTACAAGCAGCTCGGCTTCAACCTCTACCAGATCCAGACGAAATACCGGGACGAGCCGCGGCCCAGGGCCGGGATCCTGCGCGGCCGCGAGTTCATCATGAAGGACGCCTACTCGTTCGACGCGGACGCGGAGGCGGCCCAGAGATCGTACGAGGGGATGGTCGTGGCGTACGCGAGGATCATGACGCGGCTCGGGCTGGAATTCCGGGCAGTGCAGGCGGACACGGGTGCCATCGGAGGCGACCTGAGCCACGAGTTCCAGGTCACGACGCCGAGCGGCGAGGACGTGCTGGTCTTGTGCGACAAGTGCAGCTACGCGGTGAACGTGGAGATGGCGCCCGCGTACGGCGATGGCTGGACGTGCACGCCGGGCGAGGCGCAGGGAGGCACGTCGAGCGAGGTGCACACCCCCGGCGCGCACACCGTCGAGGAGGTCTCCTCTTTCCTGGGCGTCACCGCGCAGGACATCCTCAAGACCGTGGTCCTGCACGACGGGGACCACCACCACGCCGCGCTCGTGCGCGGGGACCGCGAGCTGAACCTGCTCAAGACCGCGAGACTCCTGGGCGTTCGCGAGGTCTTTCTCGCCGGCGACGAGGACGTCAGGAGACTGACCGGGGCGGATGTGGGATTCGCCGGCCCCTGCGGCCTCGAGAAGAAGGTGGAGTCCATCATCGCCGACCGAGAGGTAGAAGGGATGGCCGGATTCGTGTGCGGCGCGAACAGGACGGATCACCACCTGAAGGACGTGCACCTCGGCGACATCGGGGCCGATGTGCGTTTCGCGGATCTTCGCAAGGTCACGGACGGCGACGGCTGTCCGCGCTGCGGCGGCCCGATCCACACGGAGAAGGGGATCGAGGGAGGCCAGACGTTCTACCTCGGCACGATCTACTCCGAGAAGATGGACGCCACGTTCCTGGACTCGGGGGGCAAGAGCAGGGCCGTCGAGATGGGCTGCTACGGCATCGGCATCACGAGGCTCGTGGCCGCGGCCATCGAGCAGCACCACGATGAGAACGGGATCGTCTGGCCCATAGAGGTGGCGCCCTACCAGGTGCACGTCCTCCAGCTCGGCGCCGGCGAGCAGGCCGCCGCAGAGGCGGAGCGCATCCACGACGAGCTGGAGCGGGAGGGGCTGGATGTGCTCCTCGATGACCGCAAGGAGAGGCCCGGGGTGAAATTCTTCGACGCGGACCTGCTGGGCATCCCCGTGAGGATCGTCGTGGGCGAGAAGGGCCTCAAGCAGGGGGCACTCGAGGTCAAGACCCGGGACGGATCGATCAGCGAGAGCATCCCGCCGTCGGACGTGGTCGGGAGGGCCGCCGGGATCGTGTCGGATCTTCGAGACGAGGCGCTCCGGAGCGCCGGTGAGCGGGCCGGGAGCATCCTGAAGGAAACGGGTCTGCAGAAATAGGTTTTTGGCCTATACTTGCTACCGGGGACAGGAGGCGCCATGAGCCGTTCGATCCTGGTAGTGTTGAGCTTCACGATCATCGCCTGCGAGCCGTCCGTCATCCGGATGCACGACGATGACGGCGAGATCGACATCTACATCGACATGGGCTTCGAGGCGGACACGGCCGTGGACCCGGGAGTGGATCCCGGAACCGATCCGGGCACGGATCCTGGAATCGACCCGGGAACGGACCCAGGCACGGATCCCGGGACCGATCCGGGCACGGACCCGATCACCGATCCCGGGACCGATCCGGGCACGGGCATGTGCGACCGCTGGAGGGCCGACCGGGCCGACCTCAGGGAGGGTTCGTGGAGCGGGAGCGTCTCCGGGTGCGTCGCGGGCGACGTGGCCTCGCCCGGCAGGGACAACGCGCTCAAGCTGGTCAACCTCTTCAGGTGGATGGCGAGCCTTCCGGCCGTCACCCTGGACGGCGAGCGGAACCGCAAGGCGCAGGACTGCGCGCTCATGATGCACGCCAACGGAAGGCTGTCGCACACGCCGCCCACCTCGTGGTCGTGCTACACGGCCGACGGCGCCGAGGCCGCGGGGAGGAGCAACATCGGCACCGCACCGGGAGTGCAGGCCATGGACATGTACATGCAGGACTGGGGCAACGAGTCCACCATGGGCCACCGCCGGTGGATCCTGTCCAACAGCCTCGGCCCCATCGGCCAGGGATCCACGAGCGAGTACTCGTGCCTGTGGGTTCTCTACGGGTCAGGCAGCGCGGGGGCGAGCTGGACCTCGTGGCCTCCTCCCGGCGAGTTCCCGATCCAGGCGGTGACCATGTCGTGGAGGGGGCTCGACAGCACCGGCTGGACGATCCAGAGCGACTCCATCGACCTGGGCAGGGCATCGGGCGTGACGGTCACGGCGGGAGGCAGCGGCATGCCCGTGAGCTTCGTGCACCTGGCGGGCGGGTACGGCTCCTCCACGGCCATCAACTTCATCCCGAGCGGCTGGAGCTCCGCGGTGGGCACGACGTACCACATCGAGGTCCAGGGCATCTCCACGTCCATCTCATACGACGTGACGATGGTCGATTGCGGCTGAATTGCCCGACCCCGGACCGTCACCTATAATGAGACCATGAAATACGAGCACATCATCATCGCCGCGGTCTTCGCGGCTGCGGCCTGCACCACCGAGTTCAACACCGACGAGGACGGGGACGGGTCCTCGGACACGACGGGCGAGACGTCGTCGGACGGCACGGACATCCCTGACGGCGCCGACACGACGCCAGACGTGGAGCCCGACGGGCCTCCGCCCGGGCACGTGGTGTGCTCCACCGATCGCGATGTCTACGTCTGGTACGACTCGGATCTGAGGGTGCCGTGGGGCTGCCCCACGGTCGGCGACTGCCGCGACACCGACTTCTGGATGGGATTCAGCAGTGGCAACCTCGTCGTGATCTCGGGCGGGGAGGGAGACGGGGTGTCGCCGGACTCGGGCGGGCTGTTCGCGGGCGCCGTGCTGATCACGGAATCGGAGCTCACGAGCGACGGCGCACAGCAGATCCCCCTGTCCTTCCCGGACGGCCACAGCCCCAGGTACGACTCTGGGTCCCTCATCCTGAACCACGAGGACGAGCTGATCCTGCTCTATGCCGTCAGGGAGTGGGGTGGAAGTTCCCTGACGAACCAGTACATCGACGCCCTGAGCGTCCGGGCCGGTACCGACGGCAGCATCACCACAGACGGCTGGCAGTTCATGTCCGACCTGCCCGCCACGACCGAACCCGATCCCATCAACAACATCAGGGCCATCCGGCACGGGGACGATGCCTACGTCTTCTACAACGTCGAGCACGATCTCGGGATGGGGCCGGCGCCGGGCCAGATGTTCGGAGGCACGTTCTCGCTCGCGGAGATCCTGGCCGGCGGGGAATTCGACCACGGAACGGAGTTCCACGCCCTGCAGCCGACCCGCGACCACATCGACTACCCGCTCTCCCCGGGCATCGCCCTGGGACGCGTCGTCCTGCCCATGATACGCCTCGTGCTGACCGGCATGACCGGGGATTACTTCTCCAGCGTGTGGTCGTTCGACGGCCCGATCCCCTCGTCGGGTGCCCACAACGAGATGGACTTCGAGAGCACGGAGTCCTTCGCGGGAAGCACGGCCGCGAGCGGCCTGGGCCCGGACGGCGACCTCGCCGCCGCAGCGCTGTCATCGAACGAGCAGTTCAGCATGACGGGCATGGACCCACCCTACGTGCTGAACGTGGCCATGACCGGCTCGCCGGACGACACGACCCTCGTGGGCGAGCGCGTGACGAACGTTAACGATCCCTCCATCCGCGAGATGGACCACTTCGACCTCAAGGACCCGAAGATCTTCTACGATGACGTCATGGGCATCTTCCACTACGTGATCGTGCTCTTCCCGGCGGGCAGGAACGCCACGGTCCACGTCTACAGCTTCTTCCCGGATGGCACGCCTGCCACGGAGGCCGCCATGCCGTTCACGTTCGAGACGGGCTCGGCCACCCTGCCCGCCTTCGACACCGTCATGTCGCCGGAGACGGGGCGGATCTACGTCGTGGTCTACCCCGGCGACGAGACCAGCGGATCCGCGGACGGCTACTACGTCACCGAGATCGCGTGCGACCTGATCACGGAGTAGGCGTCTTGCCCACGAGCACGTAGCCCACGAGCACGCCCCTGTCGTTGCGCAGCTCCGACGCCTTGATGTCGGCCTCGAACGATTCGCCTGCCTCGCGGGAGAGATCCACGCGCCAGGTGTGCGACTTCTTCGCCCCCACGTTCTTCTTGAAGTCGTCGTCGAACTTGCGGCCCTCGAGGAAGTCGTTGACGTGACTGCCCACGACGTCGCTCCTCTCCCCGCCCAGGAACCCGAGCGCGGCGTCGTTGGCGATGCCCACCCTGCCGTCAACGTCGATGACCACGAGGGGCTCGTCGATGGCCGTGATGATCGCCCTGGAGACGTAGTCCACGCGGTAGGACAGCAGACGGTAGCGGTAGCCGGCATAGGCGATCATGATTGCGTTGATGGTCGTCAGGGGGACGGCGAGCTCGATGACGTAGATGCCAAGGCTCGGCAGGAGCATGTTCGTGAGGCCGCCGCCGACGAGCGGGATCAGCATGCCGAAGAGCACGAGCAGACCGTTCATCCGGTCCGCGCGCATCGCCGCCCTGGACGAGTACACGATGAGCTCGACGATCAGGTAGATGAACGAGCCGATCAGGAAGGGCTGGAATCCCATGATGAACAGGGGTCCGGGAACGTCGGTGTACCCCCACTCCTGCATCTGCATGCCGCCGAGCATGACGTCCCCGGTCCAGAGGCTGATGCAGAGTGCAGACGAGACGATGACGAAGACCGCGGCGCCGTACCGGCGCGCACCGCCCGCCTTGCGGATCATCGAGTAGACGACGTGGACGTAGTAGGCCGGCAGGAACGTCCAGCCGAAGCCCGACAGCTTGTAGAAGAGGGAGGCCCACTCCTCGGTCGCCGAAAACGTGATGGCGAGCTTCATGAGCGCCCACCATGCGAGGCCGAAGGCCAGGGCCGCGAAGCTGCGGTTGAGACGGTGGCGGTGATCGACGGCGAGCGACACGCTGCCGAGCACGAGGTTCCCGATCAGGCTCAGGACCGTGATCACGATGTAGATCTGGTACTGCCCCATGCTGGTTCGAGATTACATCAGAACGGTGAGAAGGTGCAAAGCCGACCTTCAGTCTCAGTGCGGATCCTCGGCAATCTCGCCCTGGACGATCTCGAGCGCGTAGGCGGGATCCACGCTCTCGAACAGGATGCGCCCGGCATGGACGCCATCGTAGTCCAGGAACGAGGCCGAGGCGGCCGTCTCCTCTCCGGCGAAGAACGTCTTCTCGAGCGGCCGTCCCTCCGCGTCCTTGACGACCTCGATGTGGTCTTCGGGCAGGTCGGGATCGTTGAGAGCGTCGTACCCGGCGAGATCCCCGTCCGTGAGGGCCACGTGCACGCGCCACACGTCCGTGCCGATCCGGCTGATGTCGAACGGGATCCTGGCCGTCACGGCCTCCGATGCGGCCTGGACCGACACGGCGTTACCCTCGATGTCGATGTCGAAGAGCGGGATCTCAACGGGCGTGAAGCACCTGATGCGGATCGCCTGCGGCTCCTGCGCGTGAAGGCACTTGAAGGCGAAGGAGGATCCTTCCGTGGTCACCTTCACGAGGCTCCAGAACTGTGTCCGCGGCAGGTCCGGCGGCCTGCGCGGCGGGCAGCCCGCGAGCGCGAGGGCCAGGACGAGGGCGGCCAGACGCCTCATGCCGCCCCCTTGCCGGAAGCAAGCGCGTGCATCGCGGGCACGACGACGAGAGCGGCGGCCAGGCTCGCCACGACGCCGGTGAGCACGACGAGCCCCGTGGACTCGAGCACCGGGTTGCGACAGGTCCACAGGACGCCGAAGCTCACGAGCGTGGTGAGGCCCGAGACCAGCACGGCGCCAGCCGTGTGGTCCGAGCCCGGGCCCCTCTCGAGCGCGTCGACCATGAAGATCCCGTAGTCCAGACCCACGCCCAGGATCAAGGTGAACGCCAGTGCGGCGATGGCGTTGACCGGCTTGCCGGCCAGGGCGAACACGCCGGCCGTGATGACGCAGGCCGCCACCACCGGAACCATGGCCGTGAGCGCCGGCCGGATCCGCCTGTACCTGAGCAGGAGCACGAGGGCGATCCCGAGAAGGCTCAGGACGACGAGGCGCAGGACCTCGGAGCGCACGGACTCGAACACGCGGTTCATGATCTCGACGCGGGACGTGACGATGGCGTCGAGTCCGGAGCTGATGCTGAGGGAGACGGCGCCGGGGACGAAGGAGAGCACGGCCGCCCCGTCCCGGTGCCTGACGATGGAGCCTGCCGCGAGGTGACTCATGGGCGTGCCCTCGAGATCGTGGACAATGAGAGGCCCGGAAGAGCCGCTTGCCGCAGCCTCGAGGTCGGTGAAGAACGGATCGAACATCCCCTCGGCGAATCCCAGTTCATCGGCATCGGCCTCGATGATCTCCCTCAGCTCGGTCCAGTCCCGGTCCATGAGCGCGTCCACGTTCGCACGCTGGGTCGCGATGCTCGGCAGGACGGGCGCCAGGGACGTCATCGGCGCTCCGGCCTCCATGCCCGCGAGGCTCACGACGTCGTTCACCCGAAGCGCCTCCTGCACGGTGACGCCGCGCGCGATGATCACCCTGCCTTCCTGCTCCCCGAGCCAGCGCTCCCTGAACTCCTCGGCGAAGCGGGCCGTCCCGGGATCGCGGTAGTCCAGCTTGCGGATGTCGTCCTCGAGATCGGTGCGCGGGATGAACGCGCCCAGACCGGCCACGACCACGGCGCACGCGGCAAGCGCGAGGAGCGCCGCGCGGCGCGACGGGTGCAGGAGCCTCGAGGGCAGACGCACGGCCCTCACCTCTCCACCGGGACGGGCGGGCAGGAGAGGCAGGATCACGACGGCGGTGAGGAACCCGAACAGCACGCCCGAGCCGGCGAACAGCCCGAGCTCGCGGATGAGCGGAAAGCCGGAGATGCCGTAGAACGCGAAGACCACGGCCGTGGTCGCGAACCCGGTCAGCAGGCTGGGCAGGATCCGCCCGAGGGAGGCCACCGGATCGGCCTTCCCGTCACCGAGGCGTTCCCGCAGGTAGTGGATCGAGTAGTCCACCGAGATTCCCACGATGATGGAGCCGAATCCCACCGCGATGCCGCTGATCCGGCCGAGCACGACGCTCGAGATGGCGAACCCCGCGAGCACGCCGGCGGCCGAGGGCAGAAGGCCGGCAAGCAGGTAACCCGGCCGGCGGAAGTACAGGAGGAAGAGCAGCACGATCCCGACGATGGCGAACCCGAAGGCGCGCAGCACGTCGCTCTTCACGGCGCGCGCGCTCTCGGAGGAGAACACGTGGGGCCCCGTGATCCGGGTGGTGATGCCGTCGGCCGCTCCGGCCGCGGCCATCGCCCTGACGTCGTCCACGAGGGAACCGGCGTCGTCCACGGCGAGCGAGCGAACCCGCGTGCGCAGGACCAGGAGGCAGCGGGTAAGATCCGGCGTGAATGCGAGGCCGCGGTACATGCGGAAGCGATCCGATCCCATCGCCCCGGCCAGGTCGGCCCGAACGAGATCCAGGAAGCCGAGCGGGTCGCGCGACACCTGGACCGAGAGCCCAGCCACGGGACCCAGGAGCTTCGCCCTGCCGATCTCGAGCCGGCGGCGCACACCCTCCCGGGAGAGCCTCTCCAGGGCGGCCGGGGTCGTGGATCGCAGCAGGTGGAGGCGATGCTCGAAGACGACGGACGCCGCCCTCTTCTCCTCCTCGGGCGTGACGCGGGATTCCACGGCCTCGATCCTGGGATCCTCCTCCAGCCTGTCGGCAAGCTCCGCCCCGGAGCGGGCAAGGGCCTCGGGGTCCGGGCCCTCGAGCTCCACGTACAGCTTGTCCATGAACGCGGAGGCGGACAGCACGTCCAGCGCATCGCGGTCCTCCACGGCGAGCGAGGGCATGAGCTCGGTCACGTCCTGCCCCATGTCCAGGCCGGAGGCGGCCCAGCCCATGAGGCCGGCGAGGATCAGCGCAGCGCACAGGACGATGGCCCGACGCTCGACCAGGGCCCGCAGGAGGCGGTCAGAAATCGAAGAGAGGGTCTTCAATGGGCTCGTTGAGCGTGACGTCGTCGAACTCGATGTACGTCGAGTCCCCGCTCTTCTCGTGGATCTCCACGCGGCTCACCCGCGCGTCCGTGTGGACCCGCATGACGATGCGGTCGATGGCCTTGGCCACGGTCTCGTCACGCGGCTTCAGGATCAGCGTCCATCCGTCCTTCCCCTCCTTCTTGATCTTGGCCTTGTAGGCCTTGCGCACGGCGTCCGCGCTGGTCGTCCCCAGGACCGCCAGGATGGACTTCACGACGGCGCCCAGCGTGGGGCTGGCCTCGAGGTCCGTGATCTCCTCCCAGTCCAGGTCGGGGTAGCGCACGAGGACCTTGCCGTCCTTGACCGCGAAGACGGACTTCACCGGCTCGGTCACCACGTAGAGCACCCGTCCGTCGCTGCCGCTCTTGAAGTACCCCTTCTGCTTCTGCACCTTCTTGAAGGCGGCGAGATTCTTCGTCTGCACGAACCTGCCCTGGGCCGTGCTGACGTCCGCGAACGGAGCGAACACGTCGTCCAGGCCGTCCTTCTTCCCCGCGGTCAGGCCCAGCGCAACGAGAGCGAGGACGGGGAGCCAGGATCTTGGGCCGGCCTCAGCCATCGTACCTCTTGAAGACGAGCACCGAGTTGATGCCGCCGAAGGCGAAGGAATGCGAGACGACCACGTCCATGCGCTTCTCCAGCGGCTCGGTGACGTGGAGTATTCCCTGGCAGGCCTCGTCGATGTTCTCGAGATTGAGCGTGGGGGCGATCACGGAGCGGTTCATCATCTCGATGGCGAGGATCGCCTCGACGGCGCCGCAGGCTCCCAGGCTGTGACCCAGGTGGCCCTTCGGGCTCGAGACGGGCACCTTCTCCCCGTAGACCTCGCGGATCATGGCCGACTCCGAGACATCGCCGACCGGCGTCCCGGTGGCGTGGGCGTTGACGTAGTCCACGCGGGAGGCCTCCAGGCCGGCGTCCGCGAGCGCCTCGATGGACGCCCTGCTCATCCCGGCCGATGAGGGATTGGTCATGTGCGTCCCGTCGGTGGTGGTGCCGTAGCCGACCACCTCCACGATGGGAGTCGCACCGCGCGCCAGTGCCGCATCGAGATCCTCTATCAGCATGACCCCCGCCCCCTCGGAGCACACGACCCCGTCGCGGTCCCGGTCGAAGGGCCTGGGAGTCCGCTCCGGGACATCGTTGAACCGCGTCGAGGCGGCCATGAGCCTGTCGAACACGCCGGCGGTGAGGAAGTGCAGCTCCTCCGCGCCGCCGCAGATCATCGCCCTGGCGCGGCCCATCTTGATGGCCTCGTACCCGAAGCCGATCGACTGGCTCCCCGACGCGCAGGCGGAGCAGGAGGCGACGATGCGGCCCCCGCACCCGACGGCCAGGGCCACGTTCGCGGCGCAGGTGTGGCTCATGAACTTGAGGAAGGTGTTCGAGGTGAGTCCGGTCACGCCCCTGTTGTGGAAGTAGCCGTCGAAGAAGCGCGTCAGCTCCTCCACGCCTCCCATGGTGGACCCGAAGGACACGCCCGTCTTGCTGCTGCGCAGGACCTCATCGGTGACGCCCGCCTGCTCGATCATCTTCCGCGTGGTACGCACGGCGAGCAGGGAGATGCGGCTCATCGACCGCCTGAGCGACCGCGGGATGTCCTTGAAGTCGTCCACGGGCACGCGGCCGCCCACCCTCGTCCGGAGCCCCTCGATCCCCTCCCACTCCGAGATGGTTCCGATTCCCGACCGGCCGGCAAGCATGGCATCGAGCACGTTGCTCGCCCCCTCGCCTAGCGGCGTCAGCATCTCCATCGCCGTGACCACGACTCGTCTCAAAACAAACCTCCATTCACGTCGAGCACCGCCCCCGTGACGTAGGACGCCTCATCGGAGCAGAGGAACGAGACGGCCGCGGCCACCTCCTCCGGCCGGCCGAGCCGTCGTACGGGCACGTTCTTGCGTATCTCGGACTTCGGGATCTCCTTCGTCATCTCCGACTCGATGAATCCCGGGGCCACCGCGTTGACCGTCACACCGAACCTCGCCACCTCGCGCGAGAGGCTTCTCGTGAAGCCGATGATGCCGGCCTTCGTGGCCGCGTAGTTCGTCTGCCCGGCGTTGCCCATCCGGCCCGAGACGCTCGTCATGTTGACCACCCGACCGCTCTTTGCCCCGATCATCACGGATATCACCATTCTTGTGACGTTGTAGAGCCCGTCAAGATTCGTTTTCATGACGTCGGACCAGTCCTCGTCCTTCATCCAGGCAAGGATCCCGTCCCGGGTGATCCCGGCATTGTTCACCAGGACCGCCAGGTTCCGGGTCTCCCGGTCCAGCCCCTCGATGGCCGGCTCCAGGACCGAGCGCACCATCCCCGGGTCGCCCACGTCGAAGGGCATCAGGGTGCACGCACGCCCCTGCTCGCAAACGGCGTCCGCGGTCTCGCGCGCCGCGGCCTCGTTGCTCCTGTAGTTCAGCCAGATGCTGAACCCGTCCCGGGCGAGACGGATCGCCACGGCGCGGCCGATGCCCCTGCTCGAGCCCGTCACGAGAGCGATGTGTTCCATGCGAAGCCTCCCCGTCCGGCTCACGATTCCACGACGAAGCGAAGAGTGCCTTCCGCCGCCCGGGCGCCGCCCAGCACGGCGCGGGCCTCGTAGATGAAGTAGTCCCCCAGCCCTCTCTGCTCGACGGTCTCCACCTCGACGGCCTCTCCCGGAGCAGGCATGCGCTCGAGAACGAGGTCGTCGATCCTGACGAGATATGCGGGACGGATGGGCAGACCCCGCTTGAACTCGATGTAGCCCTTGAGGCAGGCCGCCGACTGGGCGAGCATCTCGATCATCAGCATGCGCGGGATCCGTCCGTCCTGCAGGAGCGGAGAGTCCTGTCCGATCCTGCACCTGCAGCGCGCCACGGCCCTGTCCTCGTCCACGGCGAGCAGCTCCTCCACGAGGACCATGGGCGGCCGGTGCGGGAGCAGCTCGAGAACGCCGGGGAATGCACCGTCCATCAGGAGCCTCCCGAGAACCGGATCGAGGCGCATTGCCCGTCGAGATCGATTCCAAGAACAAGCACGTTCCGGCTGCCGTCGGCGAGCCTCGCAAGAGCCACCACGCAGCGGATCACCCCTGAGGCGGGAACGTAGCCGCACTCGGCACCCTCGCTGGCGACGACCACGTCCGGGCCGAGGACGTCCCTGACAGCCGATGCCACGCCGGGGTCCGGCTCGCGATCCAGGCCGGCGGGGATCAGGACGCAATCCACCTCACCGCCGGACGATGCCTCGCGCAGCACCTCGGCAAGGTCGCCTCCGCGGTCGATACGCTCCAGCCTCGCCCGAACCGTGGCGCCGCGCGCCCGCGCCGACTCCTCATCCTCCAGGACGAGGAAGCCGCACCCCTCGTCGGTCACGAGCCTGTCGTCCGATTCGATGGTGCGAGCCGTCTGGCGCGGGGCGTCCTCGCCTTCCCGCCAGCAGGGGGAGAAGATCGATGGACACGACTCGTCACCCGAGCCGGCCACCACGGCCTCTGCCGCGCCTTCCTCGAGCAGCGAGACGGCCTCGCACACGCTTTCCTCGCCCGAGAGCGTGGCGTCGGAGATGGTCAGCGAGGGACCTCGCAGTCCCGAGAAGATGGAGAGATAGCCGAGCGGCGCGTTGTGTACGGAGTTGTGGAATGCCGTGGGGCTCAACCCGGGCTCGAGGCCTTGCTCGAAGAGCTTGCAGGCCACGGCGATCTCGCCATAGCTCGTGCCCAGGACGGAGGCGATCCCGGCCTGCATCTCGCGGGTCCCGAGGCCGGCGTCCTCGAGCGCGGCGTCGGCCCCGCACACGACCATCGCACCCAGACGCGTCATCCGGCGGGCCATGCGCCTGGGAATGCGCTCCGAGAGCGAGGCCTGGAGATCCAGACCCTCGCGCAGGAGCCCGCGCCTGACGAGCAGGCCGTCCTGCCCCGGTGCTGGAGGCGTCACCAGCGAGGCGCCCGTGACCACGACGGGCCTCAAGACACCTCCGGGCCGCCCAGGATCAGACAGCAGTTGTTGCCCCCGAACCCGAAGGAGTTCGAGAGGACGCGATCCAGGCCACGGTCGAGCGTCGAGCCGGCGACCACGTTGACATCCAGCCTGTGATCCACCTCCTCGAGCCCCAGGGTCGCGGGAACGAATCCACCCTGCAAGGCGAGGACCGAGTACAGCGCCTCCACGGCACCCGCGGCTCCGAGGGTGTGGCCCGTGTAGGACTTCGTCGACGTGACGGGAACGGCAGGGCCGAGCACCCGGCCGATGACGGTCCCCTCCATGAGGTCGTTCTGCGGCGTGCCCGTGCCGTGAGCGTTGACGTGATCGATGTCGCCGGCCTCGACCCCGGCATGAGCGAGGGCGGTGCGGATGCACGCCTCGATTCCGCGGCCCTCGGGGTCCGGCTGTGTGATGTGATGGCCATCGACGTTCCTGGCCCATCCCAGGACGCCTGCCAGGACGTCCGCACCCCTGGAGCGCGCCCCTTGCGGACTCTCGAGAACGAGGCAGGCCGCCCCCTCGCCCAGCGTCAATCCCTTGCGGCCCGCGTCGAACGGCCGGCACGGGACCGGGGACACGAGCCCCAGGGAGCCGAACCCGTGGTAGGTCAGGCGCGTCAGGGAGTCCACGCCGAGCACGACGGCCGCCTCGAAGCGGCCTTGCTCGATGCCGGCGGCCGCCTGGGCGAGGGCATTGGCGCTCGACGAGCATGCCGTCGAGAGGGTCAGCCGCGGACCGCGAATGGACCGGATGCGGGCCAGGGTCCGCCCGACGGCGCCGGCCACGTACTGATCGTCGAAGTGACGGTACTCCGGGCGGGGATCCCCGGGCTCGACGCCCCGCAGGGCCACCTCGCCCTCGAGGATGCCCGAGCATGTCGTCCCCACGTAGAGGGCCGTCGCGTCCAGGGTGCCGGCGTCGAGTCCTGCACCGGCCAGGGCCTCGTCGACCGCCGCCAGCGCGAGACGGCTGGCCCGGGAGGAGAGGGATTCATGGCCCTCGGGAAGCTCGGGGAGGTGATCCTCGGCCACCTGCGAGACGGGACCTCCGTCAACGACCTCGAACAGCCCGGGCCTGTCCATGTGCCTCACGCCGTCACGCAGGCATCGGACCTGGGTCTCCACTCCCTGCCCCAGACCGGTGAGCGCTCCGAGACCGGTTATCACGGCACGAAAGGTCATCTGTCGAATTCAGGTGGAGGCGCTCTCGGCGATGTGCGTGGCGATCGATTCGACGGAGTAGAGTACCTTCTGGCCCAGCTCCTCGTTCCGGATCTTGATCCCGAAGCGCTTCTCGATGGCCAGGGAGAGCTCCAGCGCATCGATGGAATCGAGCCCGAGACCCTCGATGAAGAGAGCCTCTTCATCCCCGATCTCCTCCGGGGTGACGTCGTCGAGCGACAGGACCTCGACGATCAGCTCCTTGATCTCCTTCTTGAGTTGCTCGCCAGCTTCCACGTTCAGCCCCTCAACGGTACCCCCTGTGAAACGAGAGGAATGACTATAACGTTGAACGCCTGGGCGGGCAAGAGCCCCGTGGAAGGCCTCTGCGTGCGATCAACCGGCGGGGACGGCCACGCCCTGCCCGGGAGCGGCTGACGGCGCCCCCGGCGAGACGATGGCGGCAGGAGCGGGAGACACGGACCCGGCGACGGCCATGCCACCCAGGATCTGCTGATGGATCGTCTCGCCCTCGAGAGCGATCTGAGCTGAGTTCTTCGTGCTCACGGTCTTGCTGATGAGCCGTGCGATGTTGTTGGCTCTGCTCACGATGCCACGCGGCACGAGCACTCCGTTGGCGGTCGCCTTCTCCATGTTGGTGACGGGATCGATGAGGATCTCGCCCGTGGGCTGGATCTGGATGTTGAACGCGAACCACCTGCCCTTTCCGGCGTTGATGTGCGCGGTCCTGATCACTCCCGCGCCGGCGTCGACGGTCTCGAACGGGTAGCGGTACTTGTTCACCACGATGAGTGCCGCGTAGAACGCGGTCTGGGTGTCGGTCGTGCCCACGTGGACCGTGGACTTGTACATCATCCTGCCGCCGCACGAGACACTCCCTGACGCGACCAGCACGGCAGCCAGCAGCATGACCGCACGGGATGCCGCTGCGATTCTCCGGGTTCGTTTCATGCCCACCTGCTCCTTTGCCTCTTCACTGTTGCCCCGCACCGCGGTCAGAAGCACGCAAGGACAATGCCAGGATGGCGGAAGGATGCAACCCCGCACGGCAACCCCCCGGGACGCGGGTCTTTTCCGGCGAACGGGGCGTCGGCACCCGGGTGTCCGGGGCGGCAGGTGCACACGGATGTGTGAATCCACGGTCACACCGGATCGACACGTCTGCTGACAGTGCGTGCACGCAAGAGCATTGCAGGAGTGAAACGGAAAACCGTCCGGCAGGAAGAGCTGAGTCCGCTGGCATCTTGAGCCCAATGACGAGCAGGGGTATTCTCCAGCTTCTGGTCCCATCGATGTGCCCAAGATGAAGATCCACACGTTTCACGTCTCGCCATCGCTGCCCGGCCGGCTCTAGAAGCTGCAGGAGC
>JAFDER010000210.1 GCA_019310245.1 Deltaproteobacteria bacterium | reverse complement strand
CGTGCCGGGACCTGCAGCGCGACCCGGAGAACTGCGGCTCCTGCGCGTTTCGCTGCGGCAGCGGCGACAACTGCTACGACGGCGTGTGCCTCGTGGCCTGCCCGGGCGGGTTCACGGACTGCTCGGGCACGTGCCGGGACCTGGACTCCGACCGCATGAACTGCGGCACGTGCGAGACCGAGTGCATCGACGGGGAGGTGTGCGCGTCGGGCACGTGCGTGGTCACGTGCGAATCGCCTCTCATCAGCTGCCCCCACGACTCGGACGGCGACACGGTCATGGACGCGACGATGTGCTCGGACACCACGTCAGACCCGAAGAACTGCGGCGGCTGCACGGGCTCGGGAGGCGTGGCCTGCCCGCGCGGCGAGGCGTGCGTGGCCGGCTCGTGCGAGACCGTGATCTGCCCGGCGCCCACCTACTCCGAGTCGTTCACCAACGGCGCCACGGCCACGGCCCAGTGCACCGTCTGGACAAGCTGGGTCTCGACGCTCGATGCCACGGGCTGCTCGGGGATCGTGCTCACCGGCACCCTCGACACAACGGGCATCACGTGCACCGACTCGACCGTGGTGCAGGCCATCGCCACGGCCCTGCGCACCAGCGCCACGGGCACGTGGTCGTGCGGAGGCCGCACGTGGAGGACGGGCCCCTGCGGCCCGGGAACGGAGCTCAGCGCGGCCGGTTCGATCTGCTCCTGCCCCACCACCGACTACATCGTCAGGCCCTGCATCGGCAACTCCAACTGGGGAGGCATCAACTCCCGCACCTGCGGGGGCCCGACGCAGACGATGACGGTCTCGTTCTTCTGAGGAGCAATATCGCACGAGCGACCGGCGCCCCGCTTCCTGGCTCGATCCGACTGTGCTAGCGTACGGCTCACCTTCCGCAGGAGAGAACGATGGCCGAGGACGCAGCACAGGCACCGATTCCGGACATCCCGTTTCCCGACCTCGACGTGGTCGAGGAGATGCAGATGGGGATCGTCACGAGGCTCGGGGACGTCCAGCGGCAGAAGGCCGAGGGAAAGCCCGTGGTCTGGTGCTCGGTCCTCATCCCCAAGGAGATCCTCTTCTCCATGGACGTGCCGTGCGTGTACGGGAGCGTGATGGGCGCGTACGCGGCCATCTTCCGCATGTCGAGCAAGTACTGCCAGGTGGCCGAGGACGACGGCCTGTCGCGGGACGTCTGCTCCGTCAACAGGTGCCAGGTGGGCGTGGCGCTGTGCGAGGACAGGGACCCGTTCTTCGAGCAGGCCTTCACCCGGCCCGACCTGGTGATCGGATCGAACTTCCCGTGCACCTCGGAGTCGAAATCGTTCCTGCACATCGCCAGGAGATTCGACATCCCCTACTACTTCATCGACACGCCCATGAACACCTGGGGCGCCGAGATCCCGGAGCACGCCGTCACGTACGTGGCGCGGCAGCTCCAGGGCATGATCGACTTCCTCGTGGAGCACGGCTACACGTTCGACCTGGACAGGCTCAAGCAGGAGGTGGCCTTCACCAAGGCCCTCAACACGGTCATGGAGGAGATCGACGACCTCAAGAGCGCGATCCCGATGCCGATGAAGGCCTTCGACACGATCATGGCCATGACCGCCCCGCTGGCCCTCTCGAAGGAGGCGCGCAAGATCGAGCTCTTCGAGAGGCTGCGCGACGAGCTGAAGGAGAGGGTCGACAGGGGGTACGGGGTCGTGGAGAACGAGAGGCTGAGGCTCATGTGGATCGGCCTGCCGCCGCTCTTCGACTTCAAGCTTCTCGAGTACCCGGAGAAGCACGGCGCCGTCATCCCGAAGACCATGCTCGAGTTCCTCGTGGGATTCAACGTGGACCCCGAGCTGATGGATCCCGAGAGGCCGCTCGAGACGATCGCCCTGGCACAGATCACGAGCCCGGCCAACCCGTCCTTCGACGCGGGGATCGACTACTTCGTCCGGGCGGCGCGCAAGTACAAGGTGGACGGCGTGATCTGCGCCGTGATGCGCAGCTGCGGCCACGTGCCGGGGATGCAGAGGATGACGAAGGAGGCGATCTTCGACAAGACGGGCGTGCCGGCGGTCCTCATCGACCTGGACGGCTCGGACGAGAGGGACTACGACGATTCCTCGTTCAAGGCCCAGCTGGACTCGTTCGTGGAGACCCTGCTCGCCAGGAAGGACGGCTGACATGGGCGGGTACGAACCTCTCGATGCCATGGAAGCATTCCGCGCGGTGCTGGCGGACCCGGACGCGGTCGCACGCGAGTGGAAGGAGGGCGGAGGAAAGGTCATTGGCACGAGGTGCGTGTTCGTGCCCGAGGAGATCATCACGGCCGCCGGGATGCTCCCCTACCCTCTCTACGGCAGGCCGGAGCCCGTCCGCCTGGCCGACTCGTACTTCCAGTCGTGCACCTGCGAGTTCGTCCGCAACATCTTCGACCACGCCCTGGACGGCAGGTTCTCGTTCCTCGACGGCTTCGCGCTGAGCAACACGTGCGACGGGCTGCGCAGGCTGTGGGACGTCTGGCGCCATTACCTCGAGGCGCCGCCCGTCTACATGATCAACAACCCGCAGAAGCTCTCCAGCGACATGAGCCGCGACTACCACGTGGAGGAGCTCAGGCGTTTCGTCGCCTGGGTCGAGGACGTCTCCGGCGAGAAGGTCACGGACGAGCGGCTGGACGCGGCGATCGACCGGCACAACCGGACGAGGGGCCTGCTGAGAAAGCTCAACGCGCTGAGGCGCGAGGATCCTCCGCTCGTCACGGGCACGGAGGCGCTCGAGGCCTCCATGGCGGCCACCATCCTGCCTGACGAGCGCGCCTGCACTCTGCTCGAGGCACTGGTCGAGGAAGCTCGCGGCAGGCAGGCGCCCGAGAGCTTCGGGGCGAGGATCCTCGTGACCGGGAGCATCCTCGACGACCCGGCCCTGGTGCGGATGATCGAGGAGGAGGGCGGCATCGTGGTGGCCGACGACCTGTGCACGTCCGGCAAGTACTCGTGGCACGACGTCGAGAAGAGCGACCATCCCCTGGACTCGCTCCACGATCACTTCAACGGGAGGCCGATCTGCGCCTGCATGCATCCCATGGAGGAGCGCTTCTCCTACGTGGTCGAGATGGCGGACGCGTTCGAGGCGGACGCGGTGATCGACTTCAACCTGAAGTACTGCCACCCGTTCATGTACGAGGCCCCGCTGCTCAAGGAGGAGCTCGAGTCGCATGACCTTCCCACGACGGTCCTGGAGATCGGGCACGACATGTCCGGCCACGGCCAGCTCAGGACGCGGATCCAGGCCTTCCTGGAGATGCTCGACTAGGCACCGTCCGTGATCTGCGCCGGCATAGACGTGGGGGCTCTCTGGACCAAGGCGCTCGTCCTCGAGGACGGCGAGACCGTCGGGTTCGCCATGCTGCCCACGTGGGAGTCGGGCGTCCGGGTCGCCGAGGACGCCCTGACGGAGGCCCTCGAGCCGCTCCACGCCACACTGGGCGACCTGCACGCCGTTGTCGCCACGGGCGCGGGCAAGCAGGAGGTCGGCTTCGCCCGCGAGAGCGTGACCGAGGTGGTGTGTGCAGCCCGCGGGATCCGCCGCCTGCAGCCCGAGGCGCGCGGCGTCCTCGACCTGGGGGCCGAGAGCTCCCGTGCGGTGAAGATGGACGACGGCGGGAGCGTGCTCGAGTACGCCCTGAACGACAAGTGCGCCTCTGGAACCGGGATCTTCCTCGACGCCATCGCAAAGGTCATGGGCCTGACCGTGGAGCAGATGGGACCGCTGTCGCTCCGGTCTGCCAGGACCGTGGAGATCACGAACACCTGCGTCGTGTTCGCCGAGTCGGAGGTCGTCACGCAGGTCGCCAGGCAGACCCCGAAGGAGGACATCATCCGGGGCATCCACATGGCCATCGCCTCGCGCGTCCACGGCACGGCCAACCGCGTCGGCCTCGCCGACGGCACCGCGGCCATCGGAGGCCTGGCGCGCAACGTGGGGATCGTGGCCTGCCTCGAGGAGCTGATGGGGGCGCCGCTCGCGATCCCGCCGGATCCTCACCGCGTCTCGGCCCTGGGAGCGGCCCTCATCGCCGCGGAGGCAAGCGGGGCATGATCACCCTCGGAGTGGACATCGGCTCGCTGACGGGCAAGGCCCTCGTCCTCGATGACGACGAGATCCGCGCATGGGACCTCGTCCTGACGGGACCGGACAGCGCCGTGACGGGGAGGGAGGTCACGGACAGGACCCTCGAGAAGGCGGGGCTCTCGCTCGGGGACATGGACTACGTCGTCTCCACGGGATACGGGCGGATCGTCATCCCCTTCGCCGGCAAGAACGTGAGCGAGATATCGTGCCACGCCAAGGGAGCGAACTGGTTCTTCCCCTCGGTGAGGACGATCCTGGACATGGGCGGCCAGGACTGCAAGGCCATCCACTGCGACGACAGCGGCAAGGTCACGGACTTCGTCATGAACGACAAGTGCGCGGCCGGCGCCGGACGCTCCATGGGCATCATGGCGGATCTCGTCAACGTGCCGCTCGAGGACCTCGGCGCCCTGTCGCTCGAGTGCGGCTCCGACGGGGTCCCCATCTCCTCCACCTGCGTCGTGTTCGCGCGTTCGGAGGTGCTCGGCTACCTGAGGCAGGGCGTGCCCAGGAGCGAGATCCTGGCGGGATCCTGCAAGGCGCTCACGAACAGGGTGACCGGACTGCTCAAGCGCATCGGAGTCGAGAGGGACTTCATGATCAGCGGGGGCATCGCCAAGAACGTGGGCGTCGTCTCCAGGCTCGAGAAGAAGTTCGACCTGGAGCCGAAGATCTGCTTCGAGCCGCAGATCGTCGGCGCCCTCGGAGCCGCGGTGTTCGGACGCGAGCTCATCCAGAAGAGCGCCGGCAAGCGCAGGCGCTCGAGAAGACGAAAGCGCACGAAGGAGTGACACCATGCCGACAGTCAAGGAGCTCTTCGACAACATGCCCTCCACCTTCCAGAAGGAAGCCGCGGTGGGCATGAACGTGGTCTACCAGTTCGACATCACCGGCGAGGGCGGCGCGAAGTACCACGCCGCCATCACCGACGGAGAGCTGTCGGTGATCGAGGGCCAGCACGAGGACCCGTCGATCACCATCACCATGACGGCTCAGGACTACATCGATCTCTCCACGGACAAGCTCAACGGCCAGATGGCGTTCATGACGGGCAAGCTCAAGATCAAGGGCGACCTCTCGCTGGCCATGAAGATGCCCAAGATCTTCAAGCGGTAGGCGGCGCAGGTGCCCTTCGATGCACGCCGCGCCATCCTGCGCGGCCCGGATCAGTTCCAGCGCTTCGACGTCCCCGACGAGGGCGAGAGGCTGGCGGACGCAGGCCTGGATGCGGACGCTGCCCTGCTCGTCGCGGAGCGGGGAGGGGAGTCCAGGGCGCTCATCGTCAAGCAGATGGCCTACCACCACCTGGCGCAGGGCACGCTCGCCGGCGAGCCCTACCTCGTCTCGTTCTGACTGGCCTGCCACTCGGGAGTCGGTCTGACTCCCACGGTCGAGGGCACGCTCCACCACTTCAGTGCCGGCGGCCTGTACAACGGCCTCGTCCTGCTCATCGACGACGAGACGCGCACGTACTGGGACCACCTCACGGGCGAGGCCGTGCACGGCGGGCTCGCGGGTGCGAGGCTCGAGACCTGGCCGGTGGCATTGACCACCGTGCAGGCGGCGCTCGCGGACGATCCGGACATCACGCTCTCGCGCTCCACGCCCGGGCTCCTCGCCGGGGTGATGGGCTGGTTCACGGGTGCGGCTGTGCACGGCAGAGGCATGCTACCCCCGGGCTTCCGCGGGACGATGGACGAGCCGGACGACCGCCTGCCCGAGATGACCCAGGGCCTGGGAGTCCGGGTCGACGGGGAGGCGCGCTTCTACCCCAGCGAGGCGATCGCGGACGGAGTGCAGGACGACTGGTCCGACCGCACCCTCCGTGTCGGGGTGAGCGCCGTCGACAGGATCCCCTTCGCCGAGTGGGAGGACGGGAGCCGGCCGTGGCAGGTCTTCAGCCGCTGGTACGGGTTCGCATGCTCGTTCCCGGACTGCGGGATCTTCAGTCCGGCTTGAAGGCGATGGGGAGGCTCACGATGACGATGCCTCCGCC
>JAFDER010000209.1 GCA_019310245.1 Deltaproteobacteria bacterium | reverse complement strand
TGCGACGGGGCCGTGGACGAGGACTGGACCTCGTACACCTGCGGGTCGGGAGGCTGCACGGCCACGGCCACGTGCGTGCTGGGCGTGGAGCAGTGCATCCCGGGCTCGGGCGGACTGGACGAGGACTGCGATCTCGTGGACGACGACTGCGACACGGTGCCGGACGACGACTACATCAGCTACACGTGCGGCTCCGGCTCCTGCACCGCGACCTCCACCTGCGTGCTGGGCGTGGAGGACTGCACGCCTCCGCCCGGCAGCCCGGACACGGACTGCGACACCGTGGACGACGACTGCGACACGGTGCCGGACGACGACTACATCCCCACGAGCACGTGCGGCACGGGCGCGTGCCTGCGCGACTCCACCTGCACGGGCGGCGTGGAGTCCTGCTCAGCCGGCACGCCCACGAGCGACGACGACTGCGACACCATAGACGACGACTGCGACGGCGCCTCGGACGAGCACTACGCCCCCTACCAGTGCGGCAACGGAGTGTGCGAGCGCGACTCCACCTGCATCGGCGGGACGGAGACCTGCTCTCCGGGAGCCCCCACGGGAGACGACTCGGACTGCGACGGGCTGGACGACGACTGCGACGGCTCGGTAGACGAGATCTGGGTGCCGTACACGTGCGGCGTGGGCGCGTGCGAGCGCAGCGCGACCTGCGTGGGCGGCGTGGCCAACTGCATCCCGGGATCCACCACGGGCGACGACTCTGACTGCGACGGCGTGGACGACGACTGCGACACCGTGGCGGACAATCACTACTCGCCCTACACGTGCGGCGTGGGCGTGTGCCAGCGCAGCTCCACCTGCACGGGAGGCATGGAGAGCTGCACGGCCGGCTCGCCCACCGGCCCGGACACGGACTGCGACGGCGTGGACGAGAACTGCACCGGCGGGCCCGACGACGGGTGGACGACCTTCTCGTGCGGTCTGGGGCCCTGCCTCAGGTGGGCCACGTGCATCAGCGGCACCGAGAGCTGCGTGCCCGGCACGGGCACTGCCGAGTCCTGCAACGGCGTGGACGACGACTGCGACGGCACGACGGACGACGGCTCGCCCACCGAGCTGTGCGGGACCATTCCCCACGGCACTCCCGCGTGCACGGGAGGCACCTGCGTGATCGACTACTGCACCTCGGGCTACCATGACCTCGACGGCGTGTTCGGCAACGGGTGCGAGTGCCTGGAGGACACCTACGAGCCCGCGGGCGCCACCTGCCCGACCGCCATCGATCTGGGAGTGCTCCTCGACAGCGCGGCCACGTTCAAGACCGTGACGGGCAACATCGCGCCGGGCGGGGACGAGGACTGGTACGTGATCACGGCGAACGACGACGCCGACACCACCGAGGACGAGTTCAACCTCGAGGCCTACTTCGTCACAAATCCCGGCGGACTGGTGATGGACATCTACAAGGGAGGCTGCGGGACCGCCCACATGACGGGCTGCGACGCCTGCTTCAACTGGTACACGGACTTCTACGACGGGACAGACGGCCAGGCGCCCTGCGGCCTCTCGACCACCAACCCCTGCGACGACGACTCCGACGACTTCTACATCCGCGTGCGCAGGGCGAGCGGCGCCGCGTCATGCGCGAGCTACACCCTGCGCATCTCGAACAATCCGCCCACGCTCGGGCCCGGCTGCGATCACTACGACTCGTGCGGCTCCTACACGACCGTGACGCCCAACAACACGTACTCGGGCACCATGAGCGGGGAGGCGGATTACTTCAGCGGGAGCTGCGGCGGATCGACCGGTCCCGACAAGCTCTACCGCATGACGCTCTCGAGCGCACAGGACGTGTTCATCGCCGCGTTCTCCACGGCATTCGATCCTGTGCTCTACCTGTCGCCGACGTGCGGGTCATCGAGCACTGGATGCAACAACAACGCCTACACGGGCGTGAACTCCTCCGCGCTGGTCCTCGATAACCTCGCGGCGGGAACGTACTACATCATCGTGGACTCCCAGGCGGCGACGACCGGTGCGTTCAGCCTGGAGATCTACGCCAGCTCGAACGGGAACGCGGGCAACTCGTGCGGGGGCCCGCGCCGGCTCTACAACGGCATCACGGGCACGACCAGCTCCGGCATGACCAACACCGAGTACCCCAGCTGCTGCAGCTCGAGCTGCAGCGCCCCCGACTCCGTCTTCTACTTCATCAAGGAAGCGGCGGGATCCATTTCCATCAACAACTGCTTTTATACCGACGTCTGGGATGCCGTCGGCGCCCTGCGGGACGTCTGCACGCTGGACACCGGCGAGCTCGCTTGCTCGGACGACGAGTGCGGGTACGTGGCCGGCCAGCCGAGCCTGAGCGGCACGCTCAGCACACCCGGAGTCTACTTCTACGTCCTCGACGGCTGGTGCTCGGGCAGCGGCTCTTACAACCTGGCCACGACCGGCATCTAAACTACTTCTGGTGGCAGCCCGCGCACTTGGCGGGCCCCTTCTTCTCCTGCTTGTGGCAGCCGAGGCACTGGAGGTGGAACGCCTTCTTGGCGCCGAAGGTGTCCACGGCCTGGGGGTTGTGGCAGTCGTGGCAGGATCGGGCCTCGCCCTGCGCATCCTCCATCTCGTGGTGGCACTTCATGCAGTCGAGGCGGTCCTCGTGCTCCTTGTGCCCGAACGTGATGGTCCCCTGCTTCGAGCCCTCGGCCAGCACGATCGTCGCCGGGCCCGGGTCCTGCTCCGGCACCTCGTCCCCGGGCGGAGGCGCGTCGGCGGCTCCGGACGCGGTGGTCGAGGCGTCCTGTGCAGGAGGAGCCTGGGCGTCCTCCTGCGTGGACGCGCCCGCATCCGCGACTGGCGGCGGCACCTCGTCCACGGGCGGCGGCGGACCGCACGACGAGGCGAGGACGAGCGCGGCGATGAGCGTCAGCGGGATGGTTCTCGTCATCATTCGGCCTCCTTGCCCTTCTTCTCCTTCTTGATCCATTTGTGGCACCCCAAGCACTTGGTGGGGCCCATGCCCATCGAGTTGTGGCACGGGTTGCAGGTCTTGTGGAACGAGGTCTGCAGGTCGCAGATCTCCTCATCGTGCCCGTGGCAGGAGCCGCACGCGTCCCGCCCGGCTCGATCTCGTGGTGGCACTTCTTGCACCCGGACTGCTTCTGGTGCTTGCGGTGCCGGAAGTCCACGGGGCCGGCCGTCTCGCTCTCGTCGCTCATCTTGAAGCGCGCGATCCCCTTGGGCCCCTTGTCCACGACCTCGGCCGGGACGTCCGGCGAGGCGCCCGCGTCGGCCGGGGGTTCCGGAGCCAGGCTCTCCGCGGCGGGTTCCTCGGGCGCCGGGACCTCTTCCGGTGAGGGAGGCTTCTCCGCCGGGGACTGTTCCTCGACCGGCGGCGGAGGCGGTGGCGCCGGCTGCTTGCAGCCCTGGGAGGCGAACAGGACGATGGACAGGAGCGTGAGTGATATCCTCGACCTCCCTCTGGCGCCTGGCATGGCGGTTCCTCCCTCCCCCTGCTGGCGATCGAGGATACATGAAACGCGTTCTCGAGAGGAGTGGAAATGTCCTGTTTGAGGCGCCGTCAGGGCGACTGGAACCAGGTCCAGGCCCGGTCGTCGAGGGGCACGGGCGGGCTGTCCCATGAGCACGTGACCCAGACTCCGAGCGGATCGGACGCATCGTCCACGATGTCGAACGTGTAGCCGCCGCCGCCCACGTCGGTGACGGCCGTCAGCGACACGTTACGTTCGAGGAGAGCCAGAACCTGATGAGCAGATTCGCGTTGTTGTTCACGTTTGGGTCGAGATCCGTGAGGTTTGTGCAGATCCTGCGACACGAGCCGTCCGTGCCCAGCTCGTTCTCCCAGTACCAGGCGTCCTGCCAGCCCGTGCCCGCATCGAACGACACCAAGATCCACTCGTTCCAGTCGGCTGTCTCGTCGCCCACGTCGAAGCACAGCCTCACGTCGCCGTCCAGGGTCGAGGCGTCCACGGAGTGGGTCATGTACCACGCGTCGTTGCTGGTGCGCGCCCCTCCCGTGCCGCCGGAGCACCAGTTTCCGCACTCGGGTCCGGAACCTCGCAGTACGGACATGGTCCAGCCGTTCCACCCGTTCGGGATGGGGTCCGAGCCCGGGCAGGGATCGAAGTCCTCGGTGAAGACCGTGGAGCGGGTCTCGGTGCAGACCGAGGACCAGCCGCGCACCACGATGTCGTCGAGATACAGGGCCTCGCCGTCGGTCTCCGAGTGGCCGATGAACCTGAGCGTGACGTTCGGGTTGTTCTCGGCCCAGTCGGGCAGCGTGGCGCAGTAGGGGTACTCCACCAGGTCCACCGGGATCGGACCGGTGACGGGAGGCCCGGTGAGGCAGAAGATCCGGGCGCTGTGCGTCGAATCCTCCGCGTACAGCAGGATTCCCTCGTTGCTGGTGGCATCGAAGTCCATGACGTTGAAGCACACGTCCAGGGTGTCGAGGCCCCGCGTGTCGAACGTGCGCGTGATCTGCCACTGCTCGTACCCGCCGCCGCAGTTCCCGTTCTGCAGGGTCCGCAGGACGCAGTCGCCCGAGATGTCCCTCAGGACGTTCCCGTCCGCCGTGGCGCAGCATGGCTGTCCCCCACCCGACGGCGTGCATCCCGTGACCGAGTCGTAGCAGCCGCTCCCGCTCGTCATGGTCCAGCCGTCGATGGAGCACCCCCCGCTCGTCCCGTCGAACGTGGTGTGCGAGAGGATCACCTGGCCCACCTCCGCGGTGCAGCTCAGGCAGGCCTCCTGGCCCGTCATGCCGAGCGCGATGCCGCACGTGGCGTCCGAGGGCAGGGTCTGCGTGGCTGGGCAGGCCAGGGTCAGGGTCGAGGGAGGCGTGCCGCATCCCGTGCTGGGGAAGCACGTGGGCCGGCACAGCTGGAGGACGGCGCACAGGCTGTCGTTGGGCGTTCCCTCGCAGGTCCCGAACCCGTCGCACTGGTCGGACTCCGTGCACGAGTAGCCGTCGGCGCATCCCGTCCCGAACGACGAGAAGGTGGTGATGCAGCCGCCCGCGCCGTCGCAGGTCACGGTGTCCTCGCAGACTCCAGCTATCGGGCAGGCGTACATCGAGCCGGCGCAGCCGCCCGTGACGTCGCACACGTCGGTGTGCGTGCAGTCCATCCCGTCGTCGCAGGAGGTGCCCGGCGGCGCCGGTGTGCAGGAGTCCACGCCACCGATGCACACGGCGGTGCGCTGGCAGGCGTCCACGCCGCAGGTGTACGGCACCCAGTTCTCGTCCGCGGTCCCGTTGCAGTTCTCGTCGATGCCGTTGCAGTCGTCGTCGGCCCCCGTGGGCGAGCCCTCGGCGCAGGTCTCCGTGCCTCCCGTGCAGGTCGAGGACGCCGCGCACACGCCGAGGCCGCAGGTCGAGGGCGTCCAGTCCTCGTCGGTGAACCCGTCGCAGTCGTCGTCCGCGCCGTTGCAGATCGTCTCCGGGACGCCCGACGGCGGCCCCTCCGTGCAGGTGGCCGTGCCGCCAACGCACGTGGAGTTGCGCTCGCACAGGCCCAGGCCGCAGGTGTACGGGGTGTAGTGCTCGTCGACCGAGCCGTCGCAGTCGTCGTCCACGCCGTCGCAGTCCGAGTCGTCGCCCGTGGGCGCGCCTGCCGAGCACGACACGGTGCCCGCCGTGCAGACCGAATCGGCCTCGCAGGCGCCGGAGCCGCACGTGTAGGTGGGGATGTAGTGCTCGTCGGCCGTGCCGTCGCAGTCGTCGTCGATGGTGTCGCAGTCAGTGTCCGCCGAAGGCGTGCCCTCGGGGCAGAACTCCGTGCCTGCCACACAGGTGGACCAGGCCAGGCACGCGCCGATGCCGCATGAGGTTGAGACGAAGTCGTCGTCCACGGATCCGTCGCAGTCGTCGTCTATCCCGTTGCAGTTGGCGTCCGAGGACGGCGTTCCCTCGGTGCAGGACTCCGTTGCCGAGATGCAGACCGAGTCGCGCTCGCATCCGCCCGTCCCGCACGTGTAGGTGGGGATGTAGTCGTCGTCGGCCGGGCCGTCGCAGTCGTCGTCCACGCCGTCGCAGTCCGTGTCGGGCGTGGAGGATCCCGGCGTGCAGTCCTCCGTGCCGTCGATGCACGTGCTCGTGGCCAGGCATGCTCCCGATCCGCACGTGTAGGGCGTGTAATCCTCGTCCGTCGTTCCGTCGCAGTCGTCGTCGTCGCCGTTGCAGGTGGACTCCGGGATCCCGGTCCCGGTTCCCGGCGTGCAGGAGACCGATCCGCCCGAGCACGTGCCGGTGCGCTCGCACACTCCCAGGCCGCACGTTGTGGGCACCCAGTGCTCGTCGTCCGTGCCGTCGCAGTCCTCGTCGACGCCGTTGCAGTCGTCATCCGCGCCCGTGGGGCTGCCCGTGGTGCACGACTCCGTGCCGCTGATGCACGTGGCCGTGCGCTCGCACACGCCCAGGCCGCAGGTGTACGTCGTCCAGTCGTCGTCCGCCGTGCCGTCGCAGTCCTGGTCCAGACCGTCGCAGTCGTCGTCGGCAGTGGGTGGTGCCGCGATACACGACTCGAAGCCTCCCACGCAGGTCGAGTTCCTCTCGCACTCACCGAGCCCGCAGGTGTACGGGGCGTAGTGCTCGTCGGCCGTGCCGTCGCAGTCGTCGTCCACGAGATCGCAGTCGTCGTCCGTGCCGGGCGATCCCTCGGTGCAGGACTCGGTCCCGGAGACGCAGGTGGAGCTTGCCTCGCAGGCGCCGGTGCCGCAGGTGTAGGGCGCGTAGTGCTCGTCCACCGGGCCGTCACAGTCGTCGTCGATGCCGTCGCAGTCCGTGTCGGGCGAGCTCGTCCCCGCGGTGCACGACTCGAAGCCTCCCGCGCACGTCGAGTCCCGCTCGCACCCTCCCACGCCGCAGGTGTAGGAGGCGTAGTGCTCGTCGGCGGTGCCGTCGCAGTCGTCGTCCACGTCGTTGCAGTCGTCGTCGCCTCCGGTGGGCGAGCCCTCGGTGCAGGACTCGACGCCGCCCGTGCACGTGGACGTGCTCTGGCAGGCGCCGGTGCCGCAGGTGTAGGGAACGTAGTGCTCGTCGGCGGTGCCGTCGCAGTCCTGGTCCACGCCGTCGCAGTCGTCGTCGCTTCCGGTGGACGATCCCGCCGAGCAGGACTCGAAGCCGGAGACGCAGGTGGAGAAGGCCTCGCAGGCGCCGGTGCCGCAGGTGTAGGGCGCGTAGCTCTCGTCCACGGAGCCGTCGCAGTCGTCGTCCACGCCGTCGCAGTCCGTGTCGCCTCCCGTGGGCGATCCCTCGGTGCACGAGGCCGCGCCTCCCACGCACGCGGCCAGGGCCTCGCAGACGCCCGTGCCGCACGTGTACGGAACCCAGTGCTCGTCGACCGAGCCGTCGCAGTCGTCGTCCGTGCCGTCGCAGTCGTCGTCGTCGGTCGGAGTGCCCGACACGCAGGACTCGAAGCCGGCCACGCACGTCGAGGCCGCGCGACACGCCCCGGCCCCGCAGAAGTATGGCGAGTAGGCGTCGTCGGGACCTGACGTGCAGTTCTCGTCGATGCCGTTGCAGTCGTCGTCCGCGCCCGTCGGCGAGCCCGGCGTGCAGGACTCGGTGCCGGATGTGCACGTGGAGTCGCGCTGGCACACGCCCTCCCCGCACGGTGTGGGGATGTAGTCCTCGTCGGCCGTGCCGTCGCAGTCGTCGTCCACCGTGTCGCAGTTCGTGTCAGGACTGCCCGGAAGCGGCGTGCAGTCCTCGACGCCGAGCACGCAGGTCGACGCGTTCACGCACAGGCCCGTCCCGCACGTGGTCGGGACGTAGTCGTCGTCGGGCACGCCGTCGCAGTCGTCGTCCACGAGGTCGCAGTTCGTGTCCGGGACGCCCGTGCCGGGGATGCACTGCTCCACGCCCAGCACGCACGTGGCCGTGGCCGTGCAGCCTCCCGAGCCGCACGTGTACGAGGTCCAGTCCTCGTCCACCGAGCCGTCGCAGTCGTCATCGTCGCCGTTGCACGTGGACTCCGGGATCCCGGTCCCGGTTCCCGGCGCGCAGGAGACCGACCCGCCCGAGCAGGTGCCCGTGCGCTGGCACACTCCCAGGCCGCACGTTGTGGGCACCCAGTGCTCGTCGGCGGTGCCGTCGCAGTCCTGGTCCACGCCGTCACAGTCGTCGTCCGCACCCGTGCTCGGGCCGGGGTTGCACATCTCGACGCCCGAGACGCACGTGGCGTCGGCCTGGCACGCGCCGATGCCACAGGTGGTGGGCGTCCAGTGCTCGTCCGCGGTGCCGTCGCAGTCGTCGTCCACTGCGTCGCAGTCGTCGTCCGCACCCGTGGTCGGGCCGGGCGAGCAGCTCGCGGTTCCGGCGGTGCAGGTGGCGTCGGCGCGGCACGCGCCCGTGCCGCACGTGTACGCGACCCAGTGCTCGTCGGGCCTTCCGTCGCAGTCGTCGTCCACCCCGTCGCAGTCGTTGTCCACGCCCGTCGAGGAGCCGGGCGTGCAGGACGCCGTGCCCGTGATGCACTGCGAGTCCCGCTCGCAGGCGCCGGTGCCGCAGGCGTACGTCACGTACTCCTCGTCCACGGCCCCGTCGCAGTCCTCGTCGATGCCGTCGCACACCGTGTCCGTGCTGGACGACGGCGTCCCGGGCGTGCAGGATTCCGTGCCGGACGTGCAGGTCGAGTCCCTCTGGCAGGGACCGACGCCGCACGAGGTGGGGACGTACTCCTCGTCCGCCGTGCCGTCGCAGTCGTCGTCCACGGCGTCGCAGGACGTGTCCACCGAGCCCAGGGGCGTTCCGGGAGCGCAGGTCTCCGATCCGGACGTGCAGGTCGAGTCCGACTCGCAGTAGCCCGTCCCGCACGTGAAGGCCGTGTAGTCCTCGTCTATCGATCCGTCGCAGTCCTCGTCCAGCAGGTTGCACACGGCGTCCGTGGTGTAGGACGGCGTGATCGGCGTGCAGTCCTCCAGGCCCGCAACGCAGGTCGAGTCGGTGACGCACTCGCCGATCCCGCAGGACGTGGGCACGTAGTCGTCGTCCGTGTGCGTGTCGCAGTCGTCGTCCACGTCGTCGCACGTGATGTCGACCGAGGAGAGCGGGTATCCGGGCGTGCAGCTCTCCACGCTCGCCACACATGACGAGTCGCGAGCGCAGGCTCCGGCGCCGCACGAGAACAGGACGTAGTCCTCGTCCGCCGCCCCGTCGCAGTCGCCGTCCAGGCCGTCGCACGTCACGTCCAGGGTCTCGTCCGGTGCGCTGCACGTCTCCGTTCCCAGCACGCACGTGGCGCCCTCGGCGCACACGCCCAGGCAGAACAAGGGCTCGAACTCCTCGTCCACCGCGCCGTCGCAGTCGTTGTCCTGGCCGTCGCACAGGACATCGGTCTCGGCCAGCGGGTCGAGAGGAACGCACACCTCGGTGCCGTCCACGCACACCGAGTCCGTCTCGCAGGCCCCGACGCCGCACCTGTAGGGGATGTAGTCCTCGTCGAGGAACCCGTCGCAGTCCTCGTCGATGCCGTTGCACTCGAACTCGGTGCCGCCGGGAACGAGGGTGCAGGGCTGCTCGCAGCCGTTCGAGGGATCGTGGTCGAGATCCGTCCACCCCTCCTCGCAGTCGAACGCGCACCCTCCCATGACACACGAGGGCGTCGCGTGCGGCCGGTACCCGCACACCGTCCCGCACTCCCCGCAGTTGAGGGGGTCCGTCCTCAGGTCGAAGTCCTCGTCCGCGAGCATGTCGCAGTCGTCGTCCAGTCCGTTGCACAGCTCCGGGACGCATGGGCCGCAGTCCGGATCCTCGTCATCGGTGCGTCCGTCGCAGTCGTTGTCCAGCCCGTCCGAGCACGACCCGTCGTCCGTGCTCTCGGCGCTCAGGGTTGCGGTGCACTCGTACTCGC
>JAFDER010000208.1 GCA_019310245.1 Deltaproteobacteria bacterium | reverse complement strand
GTTCACGGCCTGCTGGGTATAGTTCATCGAGATGTACTGCTTGCCGACCTTGGAGTCGATCTTCTCGAGAACCTTGCTCATGCTGGGCGCCTTCTTGCCCTTGGCGTCCGCGCTCCTGGACCCGAAGCCCAGGCACACGACCACGGCGAGAAGACCCACGACCACTCCTGCTATTTTCTGCCTCGTCATTTTTGACCTCCGTGTCATACAGAATTGAACGCACGACCCCCCCCGAGGATCTGGGGTCGCCCACCAATCCCGGAACCCCGCGGAATGAATGGGGGGATGAATGGGGTCAGACCCCATCCCACAAGATCTGGCCTTTCCCTCAAGGACTGGCATAATGCTCTACTAAGGAGATCTATATGAAGGAGATCGTCTTCCTCCTCCTGACCGCCGTGGCCCTGACGACCTGCGCCGGCGAGAACGGCTCGCAGGACCACTTCCTCGAGGTGTGCGAGCACACCAGCCAGTGCCCCGTGCAGTGGATGTGCCCGGACTCGACCGGCATGGGCACCGGCGCCGTGGGCGAGGTCTGCACGCCCGTGTGCGCCAGGGACGAGTTCTGCACGGAGGTCCTCGATCGCGATGACGTGTACTGCTACATCGCGGGCTTCTGCGTCATCGCATGCTCATCACACTCGCAGTGCCCGGAGGAACTGCCCTACTGCAGGGGAAGCGACCCGTCCTGCGCGGACGACGACATCGCTTCCTGGTGCGCCACGCAAGACCACATCTGCGAATAATCTCCGCTCCCCTGAGCCCTCTTCCGTTGCCCTGAGCCCTCTTCCGTTGCCCTGAGCCCTCTTCCGTTGCCCTGACCCCGTCGAAGGGCCCCGCGATTTCACGATAGGCTCTAGTCCCAGTCGAGCAGCCTGCGCTGGCCCTCCAGCTTGCGGATCTCCGTCACGTCCTGGCTCACCTCGAGACAGCCCTCGTACTTGCCCCCCGCATCGCGCACCGCGAAGTACCGGATGAAGATGAACTTGCCCTGTATCTCGATCCAGAACTCGGCCACGTCCTTCTGCCCTGACGCGAACGACTCGAGGATCTTGCGCACCGTGCCCACGCTGTTGGGCGGGTGGCACTTCTCCACGTGCCGGCCGATCACGCCCGGACTGCGGGGGAAGATCCTGTCCGGATTGTCGGAGTAGTAGCGCACGAACCCGTCCACATCCACGAACGAGAGGTCCACGGGCAGGCGGGTCATGACGAGGTTGAGCTGGTCGAGGCTCAGCTTGCCGGTGGCCAGGTCGAGCAGGCCTGACGAGTCGGCCGGCGAAGCCTCGGCGGCTCCACCCTGCACGCCCCACGCGGCCGCGGGCCCGCCGAAGGCGTATCCCAGCTCGTCCTCGCCCCTTCGCACCTCCACCCACTCCTCGTCCGTGAACGCGTCCATGACCATGGGAAAGAGGATCTTGTTCTCCTTGTAGATCATCTCCGTGATCGACCGGGTCACGGCGACGCCCTTGTCGACGATCTCGTCGGTCTTCTTCGCGTCGACGGCCGCGCGCACCTCCTTGAGCATGGCGCGGACCTCGTCGTGTATGCCCCACATGACCTGCGGGGGGGCAGTGATCCCGTGCTTCTCCATGAACGGGAACAGCTGGTTCTCCTTGCGCACGTAGTGGTTCTCGATCTTCGCCAGCTCGGCGAGCGCCTCGGAGAGCTCCGGCCCGGGGCTGCCTCCGCCGCCGAGCGCCTTGAGCATCCCGTCGAGCCTCCCCACGATCCGCGTGATGACCTCGTTCTCGGCCATGTAGGTGTGGACGGGGTGACCCGCCGGCGCCTCGACTTCCTGCTTGCCCTCCAGCGCGTTCTTGATCAAGCCCACGTGCACGTCGCACAGCCGCTGCACCTCGGACACGGGCAGGCCTCCCTTGACGAGCTCCTCCTCCATCCTCGGGATCTCGGAAGGGTCCACGTCCTTGACCAGCTCGTCGAACCGCTTCTTGCCGTCCTCGAGCGACAGGCCGTCGTGCAGGTCGTGGATGATCTGCTTGAGGGTCTCGAGCCTCTCCGCGTCCCCGTCACCCCCGGCGGCACCCGCCCCCCCGAGCTCCACCTCGATGGACGTGCCCGTCTGCTTCTCCACCTCGGCCCGGACGGCCTCCAGCAGCTCGCCGAGATCGACCTCGCCGATGGACGCCACCTTGTCCATGGTGGCCACCCGGCCTATCGTGGCCTGGGCCACCTTGCTCTTGAGAAGCGAGAACTTGTCGTTGTACGCAACGAGGAACTCCACCAGGAACGGGTACTTCTCGGTCAGCTCGTGGATGGACGTCTTCGCTGTCAGCTTCATCTCGAGGCCTCCTGGCCCACACGTAAGGCCGTTACCCTCTCCGGCAACGGAGCGGTTTCATCGCCGACGCTACCAGATCGCGGCCATTCCCGACACACCGGCGCGCCCGATGGGACCCGCCCCGCGGGAGCTTGCACAAACCCGAAACGCGTAATACTGATCTGGAGAAACGCGAATCAAGGCAGGTGTTCACATGAAGACGCTCATCATGGTCCTTCTCATCCCCGCCGCCTGTGCGTGCGGCTCGAGCATCATGGCCACGGGCGACGCCGGGAGCGATCCGGCGGGCGACGCGGCCGACGCCATTGATTCGATGGACTCGGCACCTCCACCCGACGTGGCGGACGCGCCGCCGGACACGACCGGCCCGCCCTGCGGAGGCGCCGTTTCCACGCCTTGCTCCGACGGCTACTTCTGCGAGCTTCCCGAAGGCGAGTGCGACCCCGATCTGGTCACCGGCGTGTGCGTCGAGATTCCCGTGGACGGCTGCTACGAGATCTGGGCGCCCGAGTGCGGCTGCGACGGCGTCACGTACGCCAACGACTGCCACCGGCTCCAGGCCGAGCAGCACCTCCTGCGCCTGGGCGTCTGCGAATCGGGCGACCCGTGCGCACCATGGCTCGACGAGTGTGCGGACGGCGAGATCTGCGAGATCCCGATCGACTCCTGCTGGCTCGAAGGCGTGACGGGCACCTGCACGCCCATCCGCGACGACTGCGGTTTTCTCTGGGACCCGCAGTGCGGGTGCGACGGCGAGACGTACGCCAACGAGTGCGAGCGCATGGCCGCGCTCGTGGCCCCAGACCACTGGGGCGAGTGCGGCGACGAGTGCGGGCGCTCGAGCGACCCGCCCTGCCCCGACGGCTCGTTCTGCGAGCTGCCCACGGGCTTCTGCTCGCCCGCCGGCATCCCGGGCGAGTGCATGGACATCCCGGTGGGCTGTCCCGACGTCTGGGCCCCCGTGTGCGGGTGCGACGAGGTGACCTACGGCAACGACTGCGAGAGGCGCGCCGCCGCGGCTCAGCTCCACCACGTCGGCGAGTGCTGACCCCCTAGCGCCCGAGCTTCCTGATGGCGGCGGCCGGGTTGTCGTCGTTGATCCGATCCTTGACGACGAGCACGGTGCAGGGCGCCTCGATGTTCTTGAACAGCAGCGAGTCGTGCCCCACGCACAGCCCCATCACCACGTTGAACTGCGTGCCCGCGTGGTTGAGCACCTTCGCCTGCATGATGGGGTTGCACATGGCCTCGTACGTGCCGATGCGGAGCTTCTCGCTCTCCTCGATGCCGATCCTCTCCTTGGGCACCCCGCCCGCCTTGCACACCACGCTCACGACCTCGAAGCCGCGGCCCTCGAAAAAGTCGGCAACGATCGTCGCCTCCTTCATCGACCTGATGCAGAACGCGAGGCCCAGCTTCTTGAACCCCATCTTCTCGGCGAACTCGCAGATCTCCACGATCCTCGACTTCGTGGGAATGAGCTGCTGCGGCTCCTCTTCACGGCCCGCGTAGCACTCGGCCTCCTGGATCGCGGCCTGTCGCGCGAATTCCCGCGTGTCGCCCTTGTACTGCGCCCGGGCCGCGGCGACGAGCTCCTTCCCGCTCAGCGTGGGGCATCCGGCCCCGCCCTTGCCGTCGGGCTGCTGGCAGGACATGTCCTCGCGCGCGAGCTCGCAGTGCGCGCAGTCCGCCGGCTTCACCACTCCCTCCAGCACTCGGCCCCGCCGAGCACGAGGACCATGTCGCCTCTCACGGGCACGTCCGCGTCGGCGAGCGCGCAGTAGCGCTCGCCGTCCGGGTACGCGCCGTGGATGATCCCGTCGGGGTCCGTGCCGCACCCACCCCAGCAGGCGTAGCCGGAGTAGGACTCGACGCCCGCCGTCACGAAGTGCGGCCCGTGGGACGGCTCCGCCAGCAGCTCGTCCACCGAGCAGCCGCACCCGCACGCGTCCACCGACGTGTGGAACACGGACGGACCCGTCCACTCGAGACGGACATCGGAGGACGGCGGGATCTCGATCACCACCGGCTCGTGCGGCGCGCAGTCGATGCACCCGCACTCGCCGCTGGGGATCGATGCGCAGTCGAGCATGCAGAAGGGATGGAACCACTCGAACCGCTCGAGCCCCGAGCCCAGAGCGCGGCGCCCCAGGATCGCGATCACGCCGCCCATGGACCAGTCCACGTACATGGGCTCGCTCGTGGGGTTGACGAGCACGAAGAAGAACGGGTCCTGCGCCGGAGGGTCGACGCTCGCGTCGAATCCGGGATCCAAGCCGGGGTCGGACCTCGAGTCGGCCCACGAATCGATGAAGTCGCCGCCGATCAGGCTGCCCGACGTGCCGCAACCGGGCAGGGCGCAGATCCAGAGTATGACAGCCAGCCTCTTCATGCCTTGGATGCTAGCACGCAGCCGGCGCCCGCACACGAGAAAGATCCAATCTCCGTTAAACCTTTTCATCTACCCGATGCACATAGTTATCGAGAGGGGCGTGATGCGCCCGGCCAATCAAACACCGTCATCCTGGCCGGATTCGTGCTTGCCGGCTGCCAGCACGAGATGCGCATCGCGCCCCGTTTTTTTGGGGGGCCCGGCCGGGCGCCGTGCTCCGCGCATGACACCCGTGACGCACGCACCACACCCGCGAAGCGCGGATCGCTGAAACCAGCCCGGATCCTGCCCGGAATCGAGCAATCGGGCTGGCCTGCATCTTGCGATTGCATCCCCCTGATGCGGGCCCACGTCATCATGCCTGCGGCCGCGGCGGCTGCAATCGCGCTGTTCCCCGTGCAAAGCAGCGCGCTCGCGGCCGCAGGCGCCCACACCGACCCGACGATCCGGCTCGAGCGCGGCTCCCTCGAGTGGACGCCTCTGCCTCCTCACCTCGACGCCGGAATCCTCCCCGGCGCGTCACGCGCCTGGATGCCGGAGCTCCTGCTCGAGCTCGACGGCCTGGTGAGCACGCCGGGCTGGAGCCTCAGGCTCGGGCTCGCCGCCGGATGGACCATGACCGGCATCCTGTGCGCATCGTCGCAGGCCACATCGCTCCTGCCCCTGCCCGTCCTCGCCCTGGCCGGCTGGATCCTGTTCGAGATCAGCGTCGAGGCCGGCCGCGATCTCGCCCTGCGGGCGAACATGGCGGTCATGGCGCTGTTCTGGGTGACCACCACGTCACTCACCCCGGATCCCGTCGAGACCGACACGCTCGACCCCGGCTTTCACGATGACGTCATGACCAGGGGGATCATCTGGCACTCCCTGCTCTCGCCCCTCATGACCGCTCCGGTCGAGATCCTCACGTCATGGCTCTGGCACCACACCCACCCGGACCGTGCACGCCGCTTCAAGGTGGCGCTCTCTCCGGTCATCCACGCCGGCGAGATCACGGGCGCCTCCCTCGGCTTCTTCCTCATCCTCTAGGGACCCCAACCACTTCATTCACAAGGATTTCCCGGGGCATCCCCGGAAATTTCCCGTTCAGTCAGAACTCGATCCTCTGAAATTTTACGGTTATACTATTTTCAAGGAGGTGAATGATGCGCACCTTCACCAGCTTTTTGATCGCGGCCCTGCTCCTGCCGGGCTGCTACGACTAGGCCACGAGCTTCGAGCTCGACGTCTCGTCGGACTCCGTCCGGGACGGGCCCGACGTGCCCGTCATCCCGAGCGGCTGCCCGTCGGGCTCGGACACGCAGACGCTGGGAACGTGGGAGTACCCCATCGTGGACATCCTCGTCGTGGTGGACAACTCCAGGTCCATGGAGGAGGAACAGGCCAACCTGGCCTCGAACTTCCCCGAGCTGATCCACACGCTCCTCGCACCGGACGTGGAC
>JAFDER010000025.1 GCA_019310245.1 Deltaproteobacteria bacterium | reverse complement strand
TTAAGGTATTCTCCTGATACCTGTGGTCCCCAGAAGTCCCCAACCTGACAGCCCCTTCCTGAATCACACCTGAAAACAACCCCTTAGACTCCATTTACGTGATGAGCCCGACCATCGAGGAGTGCAGGACGCGCGCCGGTCCGTTGCTCGAGTTCGAGAGCGATCAGGACCTGCTCAGCAGGCAGAGCGCCGATCTCGTCCTGCAGACCGTGGAGGCGGTCAAGGAGCCCCTGCGCGGCTTCATCAGGCGCAACGCCGCGCAGGACAACGTCGAGATGTTCCTGGACCTGGCCCGCAAGCGCGCCTCCTCCGACGAGGCGAGGAAGAGGATCACGGGTGACGACTTCATGGTCCTCGTGCCCGCCTTCGTCGTGACCGAGCTGACCGAGGCGTTCCTCATCGGGTTCGTGCTCTTCCTGCCGTTCCTCGTCATCGAGCTCACGGTCTCGAACGTGCTGCTCTCGCTGGGCATGCACATGCTCTCACCCACCCAGGTCTCGCTGCCGTTCAAGCTGCTGCTCTTCGTGGCCGTGAGCGGCTGGCAGCTCCTGGCCCACGGCCTGGTGATGGGCTACAGCTAGCGGCGGTGGGCGAAGAGAAGGACGATGAACGTGGCTCCGCCGAGGATCGAGGTGACGATGCCCACGGGCATCTCCACGGGGGCGAAGGCCGTGCGCGCGAAGGCGTCGCAGATCATGAGCACGGAGGCGCCGCTCATGGCGGAGGCGGGCACGAGGTAGCGGTTGTCGGGCACGCCCACGAGCCGTGCCGCGTGGGGAACGATGAGGCCCACGAAGGCCACGGGGCCGGCGATGGAGACCACGGCACCGGTCATGGCCGAGCTCAGCACGAGCACGGTGAGAAGGACGCGCCGGACCTGGATGCCGCGGCCTGCGGCGATCTCCTCGCCGATCATGATGTGGTTGAGGGCGGGAGACAGGGCGAACGAGCCGAGGATTCCCAGGGCCACGACAACTGTAACGAAGCCGAGGCCGCGCGAGCCCCACAGATCCAGTCCGCCCATGAGCCAGTGGATGATGATGTGGCTCTGGGCCATGTCCGAGAGGCTCTGGACGAGGAGGATGCCTGCCGAGGCGGTGAGGTTCACGGTGACGCCCGCGAGGATGAGGCTCATGGACGTGAATCCCAGGGCGCGGGCGATGGCGAAGATGACGAGCATGGTGGCCACGGCGCCGATGACGGCCGTGATCTGGACGGCGCCCATGCCCAGGAGCGCGAAGTCGAGGCCGAGCACGATGGCGATGGCCACGCCGAAGGAGCCTCCCGAGGCCACGCCCAGGGTGAAGGGGGAGGCGAGGGGGTTCTTGAGCACGGACTGGAGCGTGACGCCGGAGACGGCGAGCCCCGAGCCGGCCACGGCCGCGAGCGCCAGCCGGGGCAGACGGGAGCTGATGACGATCTGGCTCAGGGCATCGGAGCCCGGTGACAGGAGCGCGCCCAGGAACTGGGCGGGCGAGAGGAGCTGCGGACCGAAGAGCGGCGTGACGAGGGAGGCAAGGACGAGGATCCCCAGGTGGGGCAGGAGGAGCAGGAGGATCCTGCGCGCCTCCGATCTCGGCTCGCTCATGACGTCACCACGAACTGGCGCCTCTTGCCGCCGGATGGCAGGTCCACCTGCACGGCCTGCACCTCGATGCCGAACGTCTCGGCCACGAACGATTCCGTGAGGACCTCCTCGGTGGGCCCGTCGGTGAATCCACCCTCGCCGTCGAGCACGACCACCCAGCCGCAGTGGGCGGCCGCGAGGTTGATGTCGTGCGTGGCGATGACCACGGTGCGCTCCCCCTCCTCGCCCGTCATCGAGAGGATTGACGAGCGGTGGTGCAGGTCGAGCGAGGCGGTGGGCTCGTCGAGGAGCATGATGGGCGCCTGCTGCGCCAGGATCGAGGCCACGAGCACGCGCTGGAACTCGCCGCCCGAGAGCTCGGTGCACCTCTTCTGGCCGAGATCCGTCAGGCCTGTCTCCTCGATGACGCGGGAGACGATCCTGCGGTCCTCGGCACTGGAGAAGAGGGAGAGACCGCGGTGCGGGTAGCGTCCCATGAGGACCACCTCGAAGACGGTGAAGGGGATCTCCGGAGAGACCTGCTGCGGCAGGTAGGCGATGCGGCGGCCGCGGGTGGGGGGGGCGATCAGGCCGATGTCCCGTCCCTCGCACGTGACGCGACCGGAGATCGGCTGCTGGATCCCCGCGAACGTGCGTAGGAGCGTGCTCTTGCCCGAGCCGTTCCTGCCGAGCAGCGCGACGCGTCGTGAGTCCGGGATCTCGAGCGTGGCGTTCGTGAGCACCGTGCGGCCGGTGTAGCCCAGGGTGGCGTCATCGAGTGCGAGAGGGGCGCTCACCGCGTCCCTCCGTGGATCGCGCGTGCGAGCGTTCTGCAGGCCTGTCCGAGCCGCGGACCGTAGACCGTCAGGTCGGTGGCCTCGAGGACGTGCACGGCCTCGATCGGTCCTTGCGGTGAGAGGATGCCGGACTCGTTCCACAGCCCCTCGGCCTTCTCGAAGCTCCCCGCGCCGCCGCGCTCGAGAGGCCTCAGATCGATGATGACGTCCGGCCTGCGCGCGAGGATGGTCTCGAGGGAGACCATGGGGTACATCCTGGGGGCGTCCGAGAAGGCGTTTCGTGCCCCGACCCGGGTGAGGAGGTCGTCGAGCAGGCTGTCCGGACCGGCCACGAACAGGCGCTTGAGGTCGTCGGGCGCGCGGTCCACGATGACGACGACGGACGGGGAGGAGCCCTGAGGGACGGAGGCCGCGACAGCCTCGATCTCGTCGTGGATCCTGGACCCGAGGGTCGCGGCCTCGGCCTGCCTGTCGACCAGCTCCCCGAGCGCCGTGATGGCGGCGTCCATGTCGTGCAGGTTGTTGGTCTTGACGGTCACGACCTGCATGCCGGTGTCGCGGCAGGCCTGGATCAGCTTCTGCGCCGTGTAGACGAGGATGATGGCCTCGGCTCCGGAGGAGATGATGCGTTCCGTCGAGGGGTTGAGGAAGCCTCCGTAGCGGGGCAGGTCGAGGGCCTCGGAGGGATGCGTGCAGAAGTCGCTCACGCCGATGAGACGGTCGCCGGCGCCCAGCTCGAAGAGGATCTCGGTGGCCGACGGGACGAGCGAGATGACGCCTCCGCTCCTGTCCGCGGGCACGGGTGTCCTGCACGAGACGAGAAGCAGGAGCATGAGGCAGGATGCGCGCACCTCACCCCCGCAGCGCCAGCGTGAGGAAGAGCGCGGTGCCGGGCAGAGGGTAGCCGTCCACGTCCGTCACGGCACGGAGGCGGCTGTAGGACTCCCCCGTCGAGGAGACCAAGTCCGAGCCGTCCACGATCGCGTTGCCCATGTTCCACCAGGTCAGCTCCAGGCTCAGCCCCTGCGCGAAGGTCGGCGCCCAGCCCACCTTGAGGGTGTGGATCGTGCGCGTGGATATTGCGTCGAGGTTGATCCGGTCCACGAATCCTCCCGAGATGTTGTCCATCAGGTAGCTGATCTCCACGCCCCAGTGGCCAACGCTCGCCTCCAGGAACACGTCGTGGCGTGGCCTGTTCGGCATCATGAGGCCATCGTACGGTTCTATCCCGGACCGGTCCACCGGGTCCAGCAGGGTGTAGCCCAGCTCCGCCGAGGCCCAGCCGGTCCATCCGGCGCGGGCCGTGAGCTCCAGGCCGCGCATGAGGGCCTCGTCGACGTTCGTGGCGACCATGGTCTTCTGCGAGTTCTGGATGAAGACGATGAGATCGATCGTGTAGCTCATGAACACGGCCGCACGACAAGAGAGCGTGAAGTCGCCGGCGATCCCCTCGGGCAGGGCTGCGTCCAGCCCGGCGTCGGCCGTGACGCCGTGCTCCGGACCGAGGTCGGGGTTGCCGTGGAACGTGCCTCCGTTGCCGTAGAGCTCCATGAAGGCGGGCGGCCGGTGCGCGTATGCCGCGGAGGCCGTGATGAGGAGCCAGTCCGCCGGGCTCACGGCGAGCCCCGCGCGGGGAGAGGGGTAGAATCTCGTCTCGGTCGAGCCCTCCTCGAGCCTGTCGTGGATGATGTCGGCGCTCATCGACGCTTCCATGACGACGAGGGAGCCCAGCAGGGGGACCGAGAGGTCGGCGGCGAGCCCCAGATCGAGCCTCTGCGCCTCCAGGGGCGGAAGGCCTCCTTCGAGGCGGCTCACGGATCTCCATCCCTCCCATGTCAGCTCGATGGAGCCGCCGAGCACCACGCCTCCGGGCCGCAGGTCGTGTGCCGAGAGACGCGCTCCGGCGAGCATGTCGCGCGACAGGGCGTCCGTGCTCGAGAACGCGATCTCGGCCATCGGATCCACGAACTCGAGGGAGGTGAGGCGGAGGAACGCATCCGCCTCGATGGCCGGCACGCCGAGCAGGTCCTCGCTCCATCGCCTGAGCGCCAGGGCGACGTTCAGGCGGGAGCGCGAGAGCATGGAGCCCGTCGTGGGAAGAACGTCGATGCCGGGAAGACCGTCCTGCATGCTGCTCAGCACGGTGCTGAGCGTGAGCTGGGACATCATGTCCGGGATCCAGGTGAGCTTGAGGAGCGCCGAGAGGGTCTCGTGCCCGTTGTTGGTCCGGGTGAGGAAGTGGTCGTCGGTCAGGTCGTACACCGTGCCGTTGTCGCTGAAGTAGGCGAAATCTCCGGCGCTCGAGTCGTAACCTCCCGCCGCGAGGATCCCGAACGACCCGCCGAACCAGCTCTGCCAGAGCGAGATCCTGCGCTGCGCCCCGAACGCGAGCAGCTCGCGGGCCGGCCGGAGCTTCAGGCCGGCGTCGTCACCTGCCGCGGTCCCGGGCCCGAGCGGGTAGAGCCCGAGCGTGAGCGAGGCGCCTCCGTGCAGGCCCGGTGCGGGCTCCCGGCTCTTGAGCAGGACCACGCCTCCGGGGTGCGTGGGACCCGCCCCACTCGCGTGGCCTCCCCGGATCACCGTGACCGACCCCAGGGCGGAGACGGGCACGGTCGAGAGGTCCACGAATCCCGTGGCCGCGTCGTTCAGGGGCACGCCGTCGAGCACGACGAGCGTGTGGGTCGCGTCCGTGCCGCGCACGGACAGGAACGAGGGGGAACCCGGCGCCCCGAACGAGCGCACCCGCACCGAGGGCATCGATTCGAGCACGTCCTCGAGCGTGAGCCACGTGGTCTCCGACTCCTCGACGTCGATCGTGTCGGACTGGACCGTCGTGAGGCCGGGCGCTGCCGGCGGTTCGGGCGCCGCGGCAGTGACCGTGACGGGCTCGAGCTCCGCCTCCCCGCCTCCCGCGCGCGCGGGCGCCGCGCACAGGACGGCAGCGAGCGCGGTCATGGCGGCAAGTCTGTGAAGAGCCGTTTCCACCCAGCACCTCCGGGGTTTCTACGGCCGGTCGCAGCGTGGCGGTCTCCTGGCTTCCGGATCGTCCTACCGGCGGGCCCTTCCCATGGCCTGGACCACAGTGGATTTGCCCGCTTTCGTCCCCGGTCACAGTGGCGGGGGCCGCGGCGGTTCTTCACCGCCTTCCCGATCCATCGCCCGACATCGGCTGAGAACACGTGGACGTTAGACCAGCGGGGCGCGGCTGTCAAACCGCGGCCGGGAGGTTGATCTGGAGGGGGCTCATCCATATAGTCGGGGTCATGTTCGAGACCCTGACCAAGGGCTTCCGCAACGCCAAAAACCGGCTCAAGGGAGAGCAGGAGATCGACGAGAAGGCGATTGCCGAGGCCGTCCGCGACGTGCGCATGAGCCTGCTCGAGGCGGACGTGGAGTATGGTGTCACCAAGAGGTTCATCGAGCGGGTCAAGGCCAAGGCGATCGGCGAGCTCGTCACGACCACGGCAAAGGTCAGGGGCAAGAAGCGCAAGGCCTCGCCGGCGGATCACTTCATCGCCATCTGCCAGAAGGAGATGGAGGCCATGATGGGTCCGGTGGAGCCCGGGTTCAGGAAGGCCAAGAAGGGGCAGGTCAACACGATCATGATGGTCGGCCTGCAGGGCTCGGGCAAGACCACCACTGCGGGCAAGATCGCCCGCTACCTCGAGAAGCAGGAGCACAGGCCCTTGCTCGTGGCTGCGGACGTCTACCGCCCGGCCGCGATCGATCAGCTCAGGATCCTCGGCGATCAGCTCGGGATGCCGGTCTTCTCCGACGAGGTTGGCAAGGACCCCGTGGTCATCTGCGAGAGGGCCATGTTCGAGGCCCGGAGGCAGAACCGGGACGTGGTCATTTTCGACACCGCCGGCCGCCTCGCGATCGACGAGCCCCTCATGGAGGAGCTCGATAACATCAAGAAGAAGGTCCGCCCCAAGAACATCTTCTTCGTCCTCGACGCCATGATCGGCCAGGACGCCGTGAACACCGCCCGCGAGTTCCACAGGAGGCTCGACCTGACGGGCATCATCCTGACCAAGCTCGACGGTGACGCCCGTGGCGGCGCCGCACTGTCGGTCAAGGAGGTCACGGGCGCTCCGGTGAAGTTCCTGGGAATGGGCGAGGGGCTGGACAAGCTCGAGGAGTTCCGGCCCGAGGGTCTCGCCTCGCGCATCCTCGGGTTCGGCGACGTGGTCGGCCTCATGAAGGACTTCGAGGAGGTCGTCGACCAGACCAAGGCCGAGGCGGACGCCAAGAAGCTGCTCAAGGGCAGCTTCTCCTTCGACGACTTTCTCGAGCAGATAGGCACCCTCAAGAAGATGGGCAGCCTGCAGGACATCTTCGAGAAGATGCCGTTCTTCCCCGACGGGATGCCCGAGGGCATGAACCTCGACGACCGCGAGCTGGGGCGCATCGAGGCCATCGTCAACTCGATGACCGCTCAGGAGCGCATCGATCCCGATCTCCTGGACGCCCACCCCTCGAGGGTGGAGCGCGTTGCCAGGGGGTGCGGCCGCGAGGGAAAGGACGTCAAGGATCTCGTCGCCCGCTTCAAGTGGATGCGCGAGCTGATGGGAGGCATCGGCCAGCAGGCCGGCATGCTCGCGAAGATCCCCGGCATGAAGCAGATGGCGATGGCGAAGAAGCTGCGCGAAAGGGTGCGCTTCCAGGGTGCGGGAGGCATGGAGGGGATCGCTGCCGAGATGCTCGAGTCGGCCGTGGCCGAGATGGGAGGCACCGGTGGGCCAAAGAAGCAGATGGGTGGCAGGAAGGTCTCCCGGGCGACGAAGAAGAACAGGCGCAAGCAGCAGCGCAAATCCCGCAAGAAGTCCCGCAGGAAGTAGTCGTTTCGCGCCCTTGGCCCACCTTGAAGACCCGGGCGGGATGAGATAAGTTTGTTGCGTCCAGGGCGGGGACCCCACCGCCCCATCTTTTAAGGAGGTAGATCATGTCGTTCAAGGCGCTCCGAGCGACTCTCCCGGCGATCGCGGCCATCGTTTTGCTCGGTTCCTGCGTCGAGCAGCCGAGGAAGATGACATCGCAGGAGAAGGAGTCCATCAAGCCCTTCATCCTGACATCCAAGCCGGTCATCTCGCATCCGCTCGACGTGAACCTGGAAAACCACGTCCTGCTCCTGGGCTACGACCTGAAGCCCGACGGGCCGATCAAGCCTGGCCAGAGCTTCACCATCACTTTCTACTGGGAGGTGAAGAAGCCTCTCGACGAGGGCTGGATGCTCTTCACGCACGTGGAGGACGCGACGAACGCGCCTCGCATCAATGCGGACAGCGATGGCGTGATCCGCAAGCACTACCCGCCGGGCAAGTGGCAGCAGGGCGAGATCATCAAGGACGTGCAGACCATCAACCTGCCCTCGACGTGGGACAGCCCGACGGCCACGGTGAAGGTGGGCATCTGGTTCGGGCCGCACAGGTTGCAGGTCCTGTCCGGGAAGAAGGACGAGGACAACAGGGTCATCGCCGCCGTCCTGAAGACCACGGTGAAGGCCAAGGACATCCAGGTCGTGACCCTCAAGGTTCCGAGGGCGGGAGGCCCGGTGACGATCGACGGAAAGCTCGACGAGGAGGCCTGGAAGACCGCGGTGAGCTCCGGCGCCATGAAGGCACCTGCATCGGGAGGCAAGATGCTGCCCGAGACGAGCTTCAGGATCATGTGGGACGACGAGAACCTCTACGTGGGGTACGACGCTCCGGATGATCACCTGCACTGCACGCTGACGAAGCGCGACGAGGCCATCTACGAGCAGGATGCGGTCGAGATCTTCCTCGATCCCGACGGTGACGGGAAGAACTACTACGAGTTCCAGGTGTGCCCGGCAGGCACGATCTTCGACTCCTTCCTCCCGGCGTACCGCAAGAACCAGAACGAGTGGAACGCCTCGCTTCAGGCCAAGGTCGTGATCGACGGGACGCTCAACAACAAGGACGACGTGGACAAGGGATACACGGCCGAGTTCGCCATCCCGTTCAAGGACCTCGAGAACGCCCCCTCGACGCCTCCCAAGGTCGGAGAGAAGTGGAAGGCCAACTTCTTCCGCCTCGACGACGCGAAGGGCGGGAAGAAGGCCTGGGCCTGGAGCCCGCCCGGCAACAACGACTTCCACAACCTGGCCAAGTTCGGCGTCCTCGAGTTCGTGGGTGACGAGCCTCCCGCCTCGGAGACCGAGGCCAGGGAGGGGGACAAGCCCGCCGAGACCCCGGTCGTGGCCGAGCCGCTGAAGATGAAGAAGCTGCCGCTCGCCGGCGGCAAGGCCAAGATGATCGCTCCGCTCAAGAAGGCGCCGGTGAAGGACAAGGTCAAGTAGAGACGCTCATGCCGACGACCAGCTCCACGGGGCTCGTGGCCGGCCTGCTCGCGGCCCTCGCGCTGTCGACGCGGGTCGTGTGCGCGGCCCCGGAGTCCGAGGGCGAGGAGCCCACGGATCCGGAGATCGCCCAGGCCCAGGATCACTTCGAGCAGGGCCTCGCGGCCTACCAGGACGAGAAGTACGCACAGGCCCTCGTCCATTTCCTCGACTCCTACGATCTCAATCCGCTGGACGAGCTCTTGTACAACATCGGCTACTGCTACGAGCAGATCGGCCAGGAGAAGAAGGCCATCGAGTACTACGAGCGCTATCTCGCGACCCTTCCGGAGGACGAGGAGAAGGAGCGGGCCAAGGTCATGGCCAAGCTCGAGGAGATCAAGGGCGAGGAGGAGGAGGAGGGGAAGGGCGAGAGCAAGAAAAAGAAGTGGAAGAAGCGCGTTTCGGGCAAGTACTCGGGCGACTGGATGCACGGGCTGTTCCTGGCCTTGGCCTACGACATGAACCCGGTGAGCCCCCGCGAGGCCAGGTACCCCGTTGGCAAGAGGACTGGCATCGGCTTCAGGGTCGGGTACAACCTCAGGCTCCTCGAGAGGAAGCTGGTTCTCGCCGCCGAGTTCGGGTACCTGCAGGTGGGCTACGTCGACGAGCACACGTACAACGTGGCTCTCGATCTGAGCGCCGGGTACAGGCTCCCTCCGCTCGCCGGCGGTGGCGTGCAGCTCGTGATCGCGGGCATGATCGATCTCAAGTGGTACGCCTCGACCACGGCCCTCGATCCGGGCGACAACTTCTTCTCCCTCGGCGTGGGTCCCGAGGTGAGGCTGTACTGGCACTGGAGCGAGAAGGTGGGCCTCTACGCGGCCGTGGGAGGCATCTTCGGCTGGGTCCCCAAGTGGTCCGGCCGTCCTCCGATCCACGGCTACGTCATGTTCAAGATCGGCGTCTTCTTCGGGCTTGCGTGATGGACAGCACCCGCCCAGCGCGCCTGATCCCCGTCCTGCTCACCGTGGCTGCACTCGCGGCCGGCGCGGGTTCACCCGGCTGCCCGGGCCGGAAGGCGCAGCAGGAAGCGCAGGAGGTCACGTCGTTCGACGGCGCGCAGGAGGAGGTCTCGCCGGACAAGCAGCCGTCCCCACCCCCGGAGGAGAAGGCCGAGACCCAGGCCGGGGAGCCGGAGTCGGTCCCGGTGCCGCAGGACGGTGCACCGTGGAGGGTGACCATCGGCGCCACGGGCGACGCCATGCCGCACGGACGGGTCAAGGCCACGGCCCTGAACCAGGCGCAGAACCCAGACGAGGAGGGTGACGACAGGTACGAGGGATGGTGGTTCATCGTCAAGAACCTCGCCCCGGCGCTCCAGCCGACGGACGTGGCCATGTTCAACCTCGAGTCGCCCATCGCCACCGAGCGGCACGAGGCCAAGACGGCGCCGCCCGTCCAGAACGGCCCGCCTGCCATGGCAGAGGCCTTCCAGGCGGCCGGCTTCGACGTGGTCAACCTCGCCAACAACCACATGTTCGACCAGATGCGCGAGGGCGTGGTCGAGACCGTCGAGACCGTCGAGGCGGCGGGCCTGAAGCCGTTCGGGGCGGGAGAGAGCCAGGACGCGGCCAAGAAGCCGCTCTTCGTCGAGGCGGGCGGAGCGAAGATCGCCTTCCTCGGGTGGACGTTCGCCCTGAACCGGAACCTGCTCGACAAGAAGAAGGGCAAGCCCTGGGTGATGAAGTGGAGCGACGAGTGGGCGAAGAAGGCCGTGGCGGCCGCCCGCGAGGAGGCCGACCTGGTGGTGGTGAGCATGCACTGGGGCTCCGAGTTCGGGCTCACCGTCCTGGGGCACCAGAAGAAGGCGGCGAGGCTCCTGTGCGGCGCGGGCGCGGACCTCGTGGTCGGCTCCGGGCCCCACGTGCTCCAGCCGGTCATGAAGGTCGAGGATCCCGCATCCGGACGCTCGTGCCTCGTGGCCTACTCGCTCGGCAACGTTCTGTCCAACCAGGGGCTCAAGTACCGCTTTGGCTGGAAGCCGCCCGATCTCGTCCAGGCCAAGAACGTGCCCTACACGCGCGACAGCCTGCTCCTGCGCGTCACCTTTGCCGGTGCGGACGGCCAGGCCGTGGTGGAGGCGATCGAGGGCGTGCCGCTGTGGACCGAGAACAACTGGATCCTGCGCTACCAGCTCAAGGAGATCCCGCCGGACCGCATCTGGATCCAGCCCATCCTTCCCCTCCTCAAGGGCCTCGAGGAGGGCAAGCACCGCAAGCTCCTCGAGCAGAGGCTGCCCATCATCAAGGAATTCGTGGGTGATCTCATCGACTACGTGGAGATCTGAGTGACCTGGAGGTGACCGTGAAGATCGTCGAGTGCGTGCCCAACTTCTCCGAGGGCCGCGACGCTGCGTCCATCAAGTCCATCACTGATGCCATCGAGAGCGTCGATGGTGTGACTCTCCTCGACGTGGATCCGGGACGGGGAGCCAACCGGACCGTCGTGACGTTCGTGGGTGCGCCCGGAGCCGTCGAGGAGGCCGCGTTCAGGGCCGTTGCCCGTGCCTCCGAGGTCATCGACATGAGCCGGCACCAGGGCAGCCACGCCCGCCTCGGAGCAACCGACGTCTGCCCGTTCGTGCCCGTGTCCGACGTTTCCGTCGAGGAGTGCATCGAGATGGCCCGGCGCGTGGGCGAGAGGGTGGGCGAGGAGCTCTCCATACCGGTCTACCTCTACGAGCGGGCGGCCACGAGCGAGGCCCGGCGCAACCTGGCCGACATCCGGGCCGGCGAGTACGAGGGCCTCGAGGCCAGGCTCCGGGACACCGCCTGGAAGCCCGATTTTGGACCGGCCGAGTTCAACGCACGTTCTGGCGCCACGGTGATCGGCGTTCGAAAGTTCCTCGTCGCGTACAACCTGAACCTCAACTCGGACAGCGTGGCAGATGCCCGGGATCTGGCCCTGAGCCTCCGCGAGAGGGGCAGGCTCGAGCGCGACCCGGACGGAGGCAAGGTCCCCGACGGCAAGGGGGGCTGGAAGCGCTTGCCGGGATTGCTCGAGGCGTGCAAGGCCGTGGGATGGTACATCCCGGAGTACGGGCGGGCGCAGATATCCATGAACCTCACGGACCACGAGGTCACGGGAATGCACGACGCCTTCGAGGCCGCCGACCGCCTCGCCCGGGAGAAGGGCCTCCGCATCACGGGATCCGAGATCGTCGGCCTGATCCCCCTGGCCGCGGTCCTCGACTCCGGCCTGTACTATCTCGAGAGGCGTGGCGCGAGCCGGGGCGTCCCTGATGTCGATGTCGTGCGTTCCGCCGTCCAGTCGCTCGGGCTGTCGGAGATCGCACCGTTCGATCCCGCCGGGAGGATCCTGGAGCTCCGGCTCGCCGGCTGCGGCCTCGTCTCGAGGACCGTTGCCGACTTCACGGCCGAGGTGAGCGCGGAATCTCCGGCCCCGGGTGGCGGTAGCGTTGCCGCCCTGGCGGGCTCGCTCGCTGCGGCGCTCGTGTCCATGGTCGCGAACCTCACCTTCACAAAGAAGGGACACGAGGACAAGCGAGAGGCCATGGAGGGTGCGGCCATGAGGGCCCAGGCCCTGAGGAAGAGGCTGCTCGATGCCGTGGACCGCGACACCGAGGCGTTCAACCGCGTGATGTCGGCCTTCCGGATGGCCCGCAAGGCCGACGGGGAGAAGAGGGCCAGGAAGCAGGCGATTGCCGAGGCCACGAAGGGGGCGACCCGCGTGCCGCTCGAGGTCATGGAGATGAGCGTCGAGGTGCTCGAGCTCGCCCTGCTCGTCGCCGAGCAAGGCAATCCCGGCTCGATCACGGATGCAGGCGTGGGAGGGCTCATGGGCCGGGCCTGTGCCGTCGGGGCCCACTACAACGTGCTCATCAACTTGCAGGGGCTCGACGACGACGCCTTCGTCGAGGAGACGCGCTCGCGCAGCGCCGCGCTCGGGCAGCGGGCGGAGGCGCTCGCCGCGCGCATCGACGCCAGGCTCAGGCAGAGCCTCGGCTGAGTCCCATGGAAGACCCCCAGCCCAGCCTCAGCACCAGAAAGCTCAAGCTCAACGTGACCATGGGGCTGTACAGCCTCATGGCGGCCTTCTCCCTGATCTGGGGCTTCTACCGTGACCGCCCCAACGTCTGGTTCCACCCCGAGCCGCTCTTCGAGGCGGCCTGGCCCGTCACCGTCACGCTCGGCCTGGGTGCCGGCATCGCCCTGGGCCTGGGCATCTCCCTTCTGTCCGTATGGCTCGCTCGCCGCGCGCGCTGGGCGCGCACCCTGATGTCCGAGTTCAGGAGCCTGCTGGGAGGGCTCACCGCCCGCGACATCCTGCTCATCGCATCGCTCAGCTCGGTCGGGGAGGAGCTGTTCTTCCGCGGCGTCCTGCTGCCAGGGCTGGGCCACGTGCTCGGAAGCCAGTGGCTCGGCCTCGTCGCCTCCAGCCTGATCTTCGGCCTGCTCCACGTGCCGGCCAGTCGCAGGATGATCCCCTGGATGCTCCAGGCCGTGACCATGGGCTTCGTGCTGGGCTTCCTCTACCTCTTCACGGGGGATCTGACCGTGTGCGTGGCCACGCACTTCGTGATCAACCACCGCAACCTGATGATCATTCAAACCTGGGAAGATCCATCCTGAGTGCTGATCAGTCGCGGTGAAAGCCCAGGTCGGCCGGGTTGAGAGCGCCCGAGATGCGGTCGAGCGTGCCGCCGTCCTTCTCGAAGCGTGCGCGCGCCTTCTTCGTCCTCGCCGCCAGCACGGCGAGATCGGGGTCCCCGGCGCGCTTGTCCTTCGAGACGCGGCCCCTCGACCAGTAGTCGAGGACGAGCTTGCTGTCTCCGTAGACGTGCTTCGAGCCGAGCCTCGTCGCGGCCTGGATGCCGAGCAGGCAGGCGAGGAGCTCGCCGTAGTTGTTCGTGCGGGCGTGTCCCAGGACGATGTTGCCCTCCGGCACGAGGCGGCCCTCGTCGTGGTCCGCGATGTGGATGATGGTGATTCCCGAGCGGTCGGTGACGCGGATCTCGGTGCCGCGTCCGGGCCCCGTGCCAGAGTCGAAGAACACGGAATCCTCCGGGTACTTGCTCAGGGCCTCCCTCTTCTCCGTCTCGCGGTCCTCGTACCACGCGCCGGCCTCGAGCCACTTCCGTGCGGCCTCGCGGTCATCGAAGCCGCGGTAGCGTGCTCGCCTGCCCTGCACGATGCGCTCGCACTCGTCCCACGTGTCGGCGATGCCGTCCCCGGTCTCCGTGTGGTAGGCGTAGATCTTCCGATTCTTCCTCGCGAGGGTCTCGTACCTGGCGCCCGAGGCGAGCCACAGCTCGGCCGTGGCGCGGTCCGGGAAGCCCTTGTACCGGGCTTCCCTGCCAGAGACCTTGCTCTCGCAGGCGGCCCATGAAGAGACGATGCCCCGCTCCCGGGCCGTGACGTAGGCGTAGAACCTGTTCTTGCGCTTCCCGGCCATGGACGTTCAGTCGATCTCGAGCGCCTCGCGCACGGGGCAGGGCACGGGGTTGCCCTCCGGGTCCACGAAGGCCATGTCCGTGGTGGCCTCGGCGAGCGTCGTGCCGTCGCGCTCGAGCACGGCCTCCTGCTCGAACACCACGCGGAAGTCGGACTCGAAGCGCGCGCGCGTGTGGATCCGGACCGCATCGCCCAGGGTCGAGGGGTGGTGGTACGTGACGTCGATGCGCGTGACCACCGCGCGGGGCAGGGGGATGTCGCGCTCCTTCGACAGCTGCATGAACATCTCCGTGCGGGCCCGGTCGAAGAAGCGAAGGTAGGAGACGTGATACGTCAGCCCGTCCGTGTCCGTGTCCTCGTAGAAGATTGCGAGATGGAAGCTGGCCTCGTCGCGGCTCGGGCGCGGCGTAGCTGCCTCGAGCTCGAGGTGGCGGGCCACCTCTCGCCCGGTGAGCAGTCCGGAGAGCGTGGCGGCAGAGTAGCCTCCGCCGGGCAGGACCCACGCGCCCGTGCGGAACAGGCCCGGGATCGAGGAGGACGGGCCCGGCCTCTTCGATCCGGACTGGGCGAGGGTCTGCGCCAGGCCGTAGACGGCGCCGATGTGGTTGCGCGTGAATCCGTACATCGTGCGCGGCGTGGCCGTCTCCTTCACCTCCACGGCCTCCCCGATGCCCGGATAGAGCCTCTCGAGGCGCGTCATGAGGGCGGTCGTGGCCTGTCTCTTGCGCTTGACGTAGGCGGATGCGTCGAGGTCGAACCAGGGCCTGCCGTTGACGAGCGCCACGGCGTGCACCATGCTCTTGCCATCGGGCGCGTACCCTCCGTCCAGGGGCGACGGGTTCGAGAGCACGAGGTCGGCCTCGTCCACCTTTCCCTGCAGGCTGTGGCGGTAGGCCTTCTCCGCATCTCCGGAACCCTGGATGAACGTCGTGCCCTCCGCCATGCCCAGGGACCCGGGGTCGGAGCCGAGTCCCATGTACATGGCGATCATGGAAAGCGACGGCTCGCCGACCGGCTCCAGATCCTGCTCCCCGTCGAGAAGCTCTGCCAGCGACCAGGGGTCCACGCCCGCCACCACGGTGCGCGTCTCGATGTGCTCCTCTTTCTGGGTCTCCACCGAGGCCACTCGGCCGTTCTCGAGGCAGATGTGCAGGGCGCCCTCACCGGTCCGTATCTCGACTCCGAGGTCCCGCGCCCTCGCGGCGATGGCGTCCGAGAGAGCCTGCCCGCCGCCGACGATGTGTCCCGCGCCCTCGACGTAGGTCGTGGCCAGCACCTTCGCAAACCACGAGAAGCTCGCGCGTGAGGGAGGCAGTCCGAGCAGGACCCAGGGCGACGCGAGGGCCCTCCTGAGCCTGGGCGACGTGATGGACTCCTGCAGCACGTTCTCGAACGTCCTGTCGCCGGCGAGCCTCATGCCGCGGATGAGCCTCCGCATGTCACTGTCGAGCGCTCCGGCCACCGTGTCGCGGTGGATCGCCGCGCACGTCTCGAGGAGCTTTCTGAGAGCGGGCTCCTCCCCCGGCGACGTGGACGCCAGCACCTCCATGCACCCGTCCCTGTCGTTCGGGATCTCCAGCACGCCGTCCGGCGTGATCATGGTTGCCAGCCGTGCCGGCCGGACGACCTCCAGCGCCGTCGCCACGCCGAGCCTGTCGAGCAGCTGCCAGAAGCTCTGCCCCTCCGAGAGTCCCCCTACCGAGTGCTGGGACACGTCGAACGTGAAGGAGCCCCGCGTGAACGAGCTCGCGTAGCCTCCCACCAGGCCGTGCCTCTCCAGGACGATCACGCCGGCGCCCCGGCCGGCCAGATCGGCGGCGCAGGCCAGGCCGCCGAGGCCGGCCCCGACCACGACCACGTCGGCCCTGGTCGTCACCGTGTGACCCTTGCGATACTCCTGAGTGTAAGATTGCGCATGGCGTAGCAGGGCGTGCCGTCCCTGTCGTGGATGGTGAGATCCACGATCGTGCGGTCCTCGTCCATCGAGACGAGGCGGCAGCAGACCACGGCCTCGGTGCCCGTGAGCGGACGGCGGAGCTCGACCCTCTCGACCTCGGCGGGAATCGCCATCACGTTGAGCTTCTCCATGGCCCAGCTCGAGGCCACCTGGACGGCCATGTCGCTCGCCACGGGGTTGAACAGGAATGTCGACTCGCCGTTGAAATGCTCCCTCGCTTCCGGCGTGAGCTCGACGAGTCCCACGCATCGGTCATCGCTGGTCCGGGTCGCCCGCAGCCCCCGGAAGATGGGGCCGGTTGCCAGGGAGTCCGAGAAGTTCTCGTCGAGCATGTCGTAGAACGCCCTTGCGGCGCCGTTGCCGGCGATGGCGTCCAGCTGGCTGAGCTCACCCTCCGTCGCCATCTCGACCAGGTCGATGAGCGGGGTCGGGTCGGCCATCCGGGCGCTGGCGTACTGTAGATTCGACAGGGCGCGCGGTGGCACGTCCGGCCGCTGCTCCGGCAGGGCGCGCAGGCTGCCGTCCTCCATCACCACCTCGACGCCGTGGTTCTCGCGACGGATCCACATGGGCCTGCGGAAGTTGACGTCCTCGAGGCTCACGGGGTGGCTTGCCGAGGAGGCCTCGGCGAACAGCTCGATGACGAACGTGCCGGGCACGACCGGCTGGCCGTTGAGCAGGTGCTGGTTGAGGAACGTGTCATGCTCTGGCGAGAACCGGGCCGTCAGCGTCCCGTCCTCGAGCAGTGTCTTTCTCGGGCTCGGCATTGCCGAGGCGGGCATGGCGAACGCCGCGCCTGGGTTGTACACCGCCGCCTGGACCGGGGGATCCGGGTTCATGACGGCGTCCAGGAACAGCTCGACGCCGCTCTCGGTGTCGAGGATCGTCAGGCCCATCAGCTTGAAGTTCTCCACCTCGCGGTCGCTGACCATCCCGGTCCCCTGCCAGGCCGTCCACTCGATCGTCTGCACCTGGACCGAGGGATGACGGCTCGCCAGCGCGCGCCCGGCCGCCGTGAGCATGAAGTTGGCCAGACCGTAGTCCGTCTGCCCCTCGTTGCCGAACGCTCCGGTGACGGAACCGAACGAGATGAACGTCTTGAGCTCGCTCCAGTCGAGGGCCTCGGCCAGGACGAGGACGGGCACCATCTTCGTGTCGATGGTGGCCAGGAGCATCTCGTCCGTGAGGTCCTCGAGCAGCGCGGCTCTCTGCACGCCCGCGCCGTGGACGACGCTGCTCACCACGTCGCCGCGCTTCTTGAGCTTCTTGACGAGCTTCCTCAGCCCGTCCACGCTGGACACGTCGCATCTCTCGTACATGGCGTCCACGCCGAGGGCCGTCAGGCTCTCGATGTTGCGCTGGATCTCCCACTGGGACCGCATGCGCCGTCCTTCCCGCCGCGCATCGCCGATGTTCATTCCGCCGCTTCGCGCGATGTCGACCACCATCGCGCGCAGGACGTCGTCCACGTCCTCGGGGGAGGCGTGGAGCCAGTCCGGCCGGCCCTGAGCCTCGGGGGTCCGGCCCGTGAGGATGACCCGGCAGCCTGACGTTCCGGTCAGGGCCCGGACGCACTCGAACACGATGCCCCGGGCTCCGCCCGTGACGAGCAGGAGGTCGTCCTTGCCCAGTGGTGGAGCCCCTCGCTTCCCCTTCTCCATCTCGACCTGGTCGATCGTGACCCTCCGGTCCTCGCGCCAGCCGATCATCAGCCGGTTCGAGACCACGTCGAGATGGCGGGCCAGGGTGTCGGCCCAGCCGGTCTCACCGGCGTCGATGAGCTGGAAGGCGCTGCGCGTGAGCTCTCTCTGGAAGCTGAGGACGAATCCTGCCGGGAAGGAGCCCAGCAGGTTCTCGGATCGGCCGTCCACGCCGAAGCACCCGTCCATCGAGATGGGAACCAGGATGCGCCTCGGCGCCTCGACGAGGTGGCGCTTCAGGGCGCGGAACGCGCCGAAGAGCTTGAGCACCTCCCTGCGCAGGGCGCCGGCCTGCCTCCCGGCCTTCGATCTGGCCGAGCGCAGCCCGCCATGGGCCGTGTAGATCACGGTGTCGCACCTGGCCAGCAGGCGGCTCATCGACTTGCCGTCTCCTGCCGCCTCCTCGGCGTCCATGGAGTCGACGCCGATCCCGTGGCCCTCCAGCATGCGGGCCACGTCGTCGTCGGTCTTCTTGTGGCCGGTGATGTGCAGCACGCGACGGCACGTGAACGGTCTGAAGTCACTGTCCTCGAGGGGCGCGACCACGGCTCTGTTGAGGACGCAGGGCGGGAGACTCTCTTCCTGCACCTGCGTTGCCGCGGCCTGTGCGGCCGTCGGTGCGGCCTGCACGGCGGGCGCCGGGGCCGAGCCCGTCTTGGCCTGCGCCAGGGAGAAGGAGAGCTCACCGATGGACCTGACCTTGGAGGGCTTGGTCTTGGGGTCGAGGCCCTCGGCCGTGAGGATCTCGTTCCAGATCTCGGCCCTGAGCA
>JAFDER010000207.1 GCA_019310245.1 Deltaproteobacteria bacterium | reverse complement strand
GACGAGTGCGAGGGAGCGGGAAGCGAGATCCCGGAGTGCCTCGATCACCCGGACATGATCGAGAGAATGGACCCGATCTCGATGACGCGACTCGTCCCGAGCTGCGTGACCCGCACAGGAGAGGCCTACCCGCCGCGCAGGATGGTCGAGATCGCGCAGACCTTCGGCGACCGAGCGCTTGTGAAGTCCATCTGTACGGCCGACTTCACGCCCGCCATCGCGGATCTCACGGACATGCTCCACGAGAGGATAGACGGCAGCGGGCCGATCACGCCTCTTCCCATGGAGAGGAGCGCCACCCTGCCGGGGATCTGCTCCGCCTCGTGTACGCTCTTCGAGACGCTCTCCGACGACAGGCCCTGCCCGGGTGACGGGCCCGGTTACGTGTCCGCCGACGATGACGGACTGCGCCACTCGCTGTGCGAGGTTCCTCAGGTCGCGACGCGGCTCGCTGATCCGGATCTCGGCTGCGAGGATCCTGGTGCGGTCCTCGTCCCGGAGCCCGGGCAGGGGTGGGTCTACCTGCCGCGGAGCGCGTCGGGGCCGCGGGTCTTCTTCACGGATGGATTTCCTCTGGGGCCCGGCTCGACCCTGAGCCTGTCCTGCTGCTTCTGACGATCAGTAGATCAGCTTCGACTCGGGGAGCTTGAGGGCCCGCGCGATCTTCCTGCGCGAGGTGGCGGACAGCCTCTTGTCGTTGGACTCCACCCTGGCGATGAAGCTCTGGGACAGCCGTGTGCGGCGGGCGAGCTCCGTCTGGGTCATCTCGGCCTGGTGGCGCAGGCAGCGCAGCGGGCACAACCCCAGCTCCCGGCACACCTGGTCGTGTTTGACGAGCTCCTCGTCCGGGTCGTCCTCGAGGCTGTCGAGGAGCGCGATGTCCTCGATCTGTTCGAATCGCTCCATGAGCTCCTCCCAGACCTCCAGCGGAACGATGACGGCGCGCTCGCCGCCCAGCTCGATCGTCTGTATCTTTGCACCTTTCATCTGGTCATAATATGACCCAATATGGTTATATTGTCTATGAGATCATGAGCGAGGCACCCTGGCGCGGCTGCCGCGGTCGCCGGCGGCCGCGGCGGATCCGGGTGGCCGGAGCGGAGGCTGCGTGCTAGATTCGCGGTCTCTCTGGAGACAAGGAGCGGGCCATGAAGGAGATCGTGATCGCGGGTGCCTGCCGGACGGCCGTGGGGACGTTCGGGGGGATCTTCAAGGACGTGCCGGCGCCCGAGCTGGGCGTGGTGGTGGTGAAGGAGGCGCTGAGGCGGGCGGGGATCGGGGCCGATGTGCCCGAGGAGGTGATCTTCGGCTGCTGCATGATGCGCTCGGACGAGCTCAACGTGGCGCGGCTGATCGGGCTCAAGGCGGGGCTTCCCGTCACCACGCCGGCCTTCACGATCCAGAGGCAGTGCGCCTCGGGCATGCAGGCCATCGTGAGCGCGATGCAGCAGATCCAGACGGGCGAGCACGAGGTGGTGGTGGCGGGCGGCGTGGAGAACATGACCCGCATGCCCTACATCCTCGACAACATGAGGACGGGCGCCAGGCTGGGCCACGTGCAGGCCATAGACGCGGTGGTGCAGGGGCTCACGGATCCGATCCACGGCATCCACATGGGAGTCACCGCCGAGAATCTCGCCGAGAAGTACGACGTGTCGAGGGAGGATCAGGACGACCTGGCGTACACGAGCCACATGCGGGCCGTCAGGGCGATCGATGAGGGGTGGTTCAAGGAGCAGATCGTGCCCGTGGAGGCGCCCGTGGGGCGCAAGAAGACGAGGGTGTGCGACACGGACGAGCACCCGCGCAAGGACACCACGCGCGAGGGGCTCGCGAAGCTCAGGCCCGCCTTCAAGAAGGACGGGACCGTCACGGCGGGCAACTCGAGCGGCATCAACGACGGTGCGGCCGCGATGGTGGTCATGAGCGCGGAGAAGGCGAAGGAGCTGGGCGTGACGCCGATGGCCCGGATCGTGGACCACGAGGTCACGGGCGTGGAGCCCGAGCTCATGGGCTACGGGCCCGTGCCCGTGGTGAACAGGCTGATGAAGCGTACGGGCATGAGCCTCGACGACTTCGAGCTCATCGAGCTCAACGAGGCGTTCGCGGCGCAGTACCTCGTGTGCGAGCGGCAGCTCGGGCTGGACCGCGAGAAGACGAACGTGAACGGCTCCGGCATCTCCATGGGCCACCCCGTGGGGTGCACGGGCGCCAGGATCGTGGTGAGCCTGATCCACGAGCTGAAGCGCCGCGGATTGAAGCGGGGTCTGGCCACGCTGTGCGTGGGCGGTGGCCAGGGCAAGGCCATGGTCATCGAGCTGGTGTGAGCCCGAAGCTTGATCCCGATCTGGCGCGGGTCGTCTCGGCGAGCCGCTCGCGCGACCTCGTGCACCGCTGTCCCGATCACCTCGCGGCCATGCTCTCGGGCGAGGCGCTCGTGAAGCTCGGCAGGTGGAGGGAGGCCGGGCGTCTCGAGCTCGGCGACGTGGGCGCGCTCGTCCTGTGGACGAAGCAGCCGGCGTCGATCGTCGAGTGCGTGGAGCTGAGGTCCGCTCTCGAGAGGTACGTCGGGGGTGGAGGCCTCGTGGCGCTCCAGCTCACGGTCACGGGCTTCGGCGGCACGCCCGTGGAGCCGGGGATCCCGAGGCCGGAGGAGGTGGCCGCGGCGCTCGCGAGGATCGTCGAGGCGGGGATCGTCGAGCCGAGGGCCGTGAAGCTGCGCTACGATCCCGTCGGTACGATCGTGTTCGAGGGCCTGCCTGCGTACACGAACGCGAGCGTCGATCGCTTCGAGGAGGTGCTGGATCTCTTTCAGCCGCTGGGCGTCGAGAGAGTGACGGCATCGAGGCTCGACGACTGGAACTACCCCGCCGTGGCGGAGAGGATCGCGAATGTCGGGGGAAGGCTCGAGCCCGTCGGGGACGGGGAGGCGGAGGCGTTCATGCGGAGGCTGGCCGGGGCGTGCAGGGAGCGGGGGATGGTGTACTCGACGTGCGTGCATCCCGTCGACGACGAGCTCGTCGGAGTGGAGGGGTGCATCGACGGCCGGGTGATGAACGGCTGGATCCGTGAGCGGGGCGGCCGGCCGGTGTGGGACGCGCTGCACAACGCCGTGGGCTCGCAGAGGCCCGGGTGCCAGTGCACTTACAGCGTGGACATCGGTTCCTCGCCCGGCGTGCCGATGTGCTCGAGCGGCGGCTTCGGGTGCCTGTACTGCTACGCGCAGGGCGCGGGGGTCGGCAGGGACGTGCGGGCGAAGGTCGAGGAGCTGCTCAGGGAGGCGAGGGCTTCTCGCCGATGAGCTGGGCCTCGAACAGGGTGTGGAAGGTGGTGCCCGGCCTGGCGAGCTCCTCGTAGGAGCCCTGCTCGACGATGCGGCCCGAGTCGATGACCGCGATGTGGTCCGCCTTCTTGACCGAGGAGAGGCGGTGGCCGATGACGAGCACGGTGCGGCCGGCCGAGAGGGTGTCGAGCCCGCGGCGGGCCGCCTCCTCGGAGGCGGCGTCGAGGGACGAGGCGGCCTCGTCGAGGATGAGCACGGGCGCGTCCCTGAGCGCGGCGCGGGCCAGGCAGATGCGCTGGCGCTCGCCGCCGGACAGCGTGGAGCCCTCCTCTCCCACGGTCTCGTCGATGCCGCCGGGCAGGCGGTCCACGAAGGCCTCGGCGTCCACGAGTCCGAGGGCCCTGCGCATCTGCTTCTCGTCCGCGCCGGGAGAGCTGAGGTCGAGGTTCGCGCGGATCGTGTCGTGGAACAGGAACGGGTCCTGCGGCACGAGAGCGACCTGCTTGCGCAGGGAGGCGATGGTGAACTCCGAGACGTCGGTCCCGTCCCAGAGGACGCGGCCCTTCGTGGGCACGAGCAGGCGGCAGAGCATGGCGGCGATCGTGGTCTTGCCCGCGCCGGAGGCCCCGACGAGGGCCGTGGTGCTGCCCGCGGGGATCGTCAGGTCGATGGAATCGAGGACTTGCTCGCCGTCGTAGGCGAACGAGACGTTCTCGAGCGCGAGGCTCTTCGTGAGGGCGGGCGCCTCGGCCTCTCCCTCGGGGATCCGGTCCTCCTCCGTGTCCAGGAACCCGAACACGCGGTGTGCGGCCGCGAGGCCGCGGTTCATGAGGGCGTTCAGGCCGCCGATGCTCTTGATCGGGCGGTAGAGCAGGAAGATGGCGGCGAAGAACGAGACGAACTGATCGGGCTCGAGAGTGCCTCCGCCGATGCGCACGCGGGCGTACCAGAGCGTGGCGGCGAGCGCACCCGCGGCGATGAGCTCCATGAGCGGCGAGGAGAGCGAGCCCAGCACGACCGCCTTCATGACCCGGGCGTAGTAGTCCGCGTTGCGCGTGCGGAACCTGCCCAGGGCCACGGATTCGGCGCCGTATGCCTTGAGCACGGCGAGGCCGCGGGCGCCCTCGACGAGGGAGCTCGAGATCTTGCCGAGCGAGCTCATGGCGTCCATCTGCGAGGAACGGATCCTCCTGCCCAGGTTCACGATGAGCAGGCTCGAGAAGGGCAGGATGACGAGCGAGACGAGTCCCAGGATCGGGTCGAGGTACAGGGCGAGCGAGAGCAGGGCGACGATCTGCACCGTGTCGCCCAGCACGGCCGAGAGGCCGTGCGTGATCGCGTACTCGAGGACCACCACGTCCGAGACGAACCGGCTCGACAGGTCGCCCTTCTCCATGCGCACGAGGCGATACGGGCTCATGCGCATGAGCTTGTCGAACACGGAGTCGCGGATGCCCAGCTGGACGCGCTGACCCACGACGCCCATGAACAGGTTCTGGCAGAACTGGGCGAGGCCGCGCACGAGCGCGAGGCCCAGGACGAGGCCCGCGAGGATGAGCGGATAGGAGTCCCTGTGGATCACGAGCCAGTCCCAGAGCGCCGGGGTCAGCCCGACCGCGGGCGGTGCCCCCTCGCCGGGCATGAAGATGAACCTGAGCACGGGCCCGACCAGGTAGGCGTAGGCGCTCGTGGTCAGGGCGTAGATCACCATGGCCACGGCCGCGAGCACGAGCCAGCCGGCGTGCTTCCTCAGATGGGTCCAGAGTCTCAGGAAATCCCTGATAGAGCGCTTGTTGGTGGTTTTATGACCCGTATTCATGATAGACGTGGCGGGATCAACCTAACAGTACCAAATGCGCCGTCGTCAAGATTGAATCTGATTTCGCCTTGACATGAATTCGTGGGATTTTTTATAGTTTGATTCACATTTCCGAGGACTTCCGCGACCTTGTCGCCGGGAGCACGTGGAGGAAGCGATGAGGAACAATCCCCAGCGGGTCAAGCGGATTCTCAATGTCGTGGTGATGGCCGTCTTCATCCTGGGACTGCCCGTGGTCGCGCCAGGCTGCGAGAACGAGAACACGCCCAAGTACTGGGCCAAGAGGATCGGAAAGCCCGCCCACCGCGAGATGGCGGTCAAGCGGATGAACGAGATCTACATGGATCGGCTCAACGCCGCGGGCGGCGACGTCACGGCGCCCGAGGTGGTGGAGGCCGAGGACGTGATGGTCCCGGCCCTCATCGACACGTTCAACAAGTACAAGACCGACAACGCGAGCCGGAGCGCCATCTCCACCCTGCTGGCGCAGATGGAGGACCAGCGGGCCATCCCCGTCTTCGAGGAGCTCTTGAGCTACCAGAAGGGGATCAACGAGACGGACGCGAGCAAGGCGGCCGAGGCCCTGGGCGCCCTGGGTTCCGACGCCTCCATCCCGAAGATCATCTCCATGTTCGACTCCATCAAGGCGGACCGCGGCATCGACGGCAGGAACAGGCCGGAGGACGACTGGATGAGCCGGAGCGCCATCGAGGCCCTCAGGCTGATCCTCATCAAGGTGCCGGACAGCCCCAACAGGGTGCAGGCCATCGGTGCAATCAACGAGGCGCTCGAGACCACGGCCGACCAGCAGGACTTCTTCATCAACAAGGTGGCCGCCAAGGCGCTGGGCGACATCGCCGACAAGTCCTCCATCTCCATCCTCACCCGCGGCCTGTTCTTCCAGGGACGTGGCGCCACGGTCTTCCAGCAGTGCCGGGTCGGGCTCCTCAAGATCTCGATCGAGAACCGCCAGGCGGTACTCGACAAGCTCTTCGAGGGCTACAAGAACGAGTTCAAGGAGCTGGAGAAGGACGCGC
>JAFDER010000206.1 GCA_019310245.1 Deltaproteobacteria bacterium | reverse complement strand
GCCCGAGGTCCGAGGCACGGAGAAAACGACTCGTGTCGGAGCGGACGAGAAGCGGCATATCCGTCTGCTCGATGATGTACGGCGCGTCGTGGCGCTTCTTCTCGATGATGTACCTGCAGGCGGCCAGGGCGAGCAGGCCGTCCGTGCCGGGCTGGATGGGCAGGTAATTGTCGGCGTGGATCGCGCTCGCGTTGTAGTCCGGCGAGATGCAGGTCACTCGGGCGCCCTTGTAGCGGGCCTCCCAGGCGAAGTGGGCGTCCGGGATCCGGGTCTCGTTGATGTTGCTGCCCCAGAGCACGATGTGCCGGGCATTGAACCAGTCGGCGCACTCGCAGGCCTCTGTCTGGACGCCCCACGTGATGGGCTGGCCGGGAGGGAGATCGCAGTACCAGTCGTAGAAGGAGCACACGACCCCGCCCAGCAGGTTCGCGAGCCGCGTACCGGCGCAGAACGAGATGGGGGACATGGCCGGGATCACCGAGAAGAACGTGTTGGTGTCCGGACCGTGTTCGTAGATGTTGTCGATGAGCTTCGACGCGATGAGCTCGAGGGCCTCGTCCCAGCTGGCCTTGCGCCAGCGGCCCTCGCCCCGCTCTCCGGCCCGGATGAGCGGATGTCGGAGCCTCTGTGCTCCGTAGACGTACTCCACGTAGCAGGCGCCCTTCTGACATCCCCTTGGGTTGTAGTCGGGAAGCTCGTCGTTGATCTTGGGATAGTCGGCGGCCTGCTCCTCGCGCACCATGATCCCGTCCTTGACGTAGACGCGCCACGAGCAGGATCCCGTGCAGTTGGCCGAGTGCGTGGATCGACCCACGGAGTCGAACGTGAACTGCTCGCGGTAAAGCGATTCCCATCCCCGGTACGGGTAATCCTCCAGGGGATCGGAGTTCGTGACGTCGAACTCCGAGAGCTTGCCGTTTCTGCACGCCGGCATGAGGGCGGCGAGCCCGAGTCCGCCCAGGCTCCTGAGCATCTGCCTCCGGCTCAGCCCCTTCTTCTCGTCGATGGTCATGGCTGTGCCTCCAGGCCCGTGCCCAGCAGACGAACAAAGGCAACGAGGGCATTGATGTCTTCGATGTCGTACCCACCAGCTTCCGGTGCGTAGAATGCGGGCATGGCCGTGTCCTTGTGGCCGTACGCAATCGTGGCGAACATGAACCCGTCCGTCACGTTCTCCTGGAACACGCCGTTTGCAAGAGCCGGCCCCAGCAGCCCACCACCCTGCTGGCCATGACAGGCGGCACACTGCATCGAGAACAGGACCTCGCCCTTGTTCGCGTCACCCTCGATGAGCAGATCGTCCTGGTGAGCCCGGCTCACCACCTCCGGTGCCAGAGTGGCCCCTTCGGGCAGCGGCGTGGAGAGGATGTACTCGACGAGCCTGTCGACCTCCTCGCCGGTCATGCCCCCGGCCCACGGAGCCATCTCGGTGCCCGGTCGTCCCTGCAGGACCGCAGCGGTGATGTGATTCTGCGTTGCGATCTGCACGAACGTGGGGCCCCGGACCGCGGGGATGAACTTCCCGTAGTCGTCGTCCCAGCGGCCGTACGTGCCCGTATCGTGACAGACCCCGCAGTATGTCGAGAAGAGCTCGGGCCCGTCCATCTTCGACACGCCCCTGGCCTCGTGCAGTTCGAGGTACTTGCCCGGGGTCAGATACTCCGAGGGCAGGTCGCGATCTTGCAGCGAAAGCATGAATATCGTGAGCGCCTCGATCTGCTCGCCGGTCATCTCCGGGGGGTTCATCTTGCTGTCCGGGACGATGCGAGCCGGGTTCTCGAAGTGCTCCACGAGCCACTGAGGCAGGGTGTGCGGTCCGCTCACGTACTTCATGGAGACTTCCTGCGGGTGCTTGGCGCCCTCCCGGTCCAGCGCCGGTCCGAGGCTACCTCCCCGTCCATCGAGCTGGTGGCAGGCCACGCAACTTCGCTCCTCGAACAGCGTCTTGCCTGCCGCGTACTTCTCACCTCCGTGCTCCCTGACCTCCTCGGCGCCGTGGCACAGGCCGCAGGAGGACTGCGTCATGCCAGCCGGTAGCAGCGCGTAGGGCCAGTGCACGTCGTCGGCCTTCACCTCCGCGAACACGAGGGCACGACCCTGGCCCCGATGGCAGATCGTGCAACCGTACCTGGCACTCTCGTGTTGCACGAGGTACTTCCCTGGATGGGATGAGTGGGGCTGGGGCTGTCCGCTCATCCGGGGATCCTCGATGCCCGCGTGGCACGAGGTGCACCTGTCCGTCGCCCCGAGCTCCGGGACGACGATCTGGCGGATGTGCACGTCGAGATCCGTGGCCCCTGGCCCGGCATCGCCGGCCTCCACCGATCGCATCAGCTTCTCGTGTTCCACCTGGTGCATACGCCACTCGGTGTACACGTGTTCGCGTCCAGCGGTCAGGAGCATCACGACGATGGTCATTGCACCGACGACGACGATGCCCACTCGCATGACCAGATCCCTGCGGGCGACTTCCTCGTCCACGCTTCTACGGACGGGCACCGTGTGCTCGGTCTTGCTCGTCATCTCATCCACCTCAGTGCACCGGCCAATCGGCCTTGCTCCAGAAGAAGTCCCAGTTGGGTCCCCTGAGCTCCATGCCCACGTAGGTGAGGATCACGAAGCCCACGACGAAGCACGTGAACAGTGCCAGGGCTGCCATCCTCTTCGACCGGGTGAGTCGCAGGACCAGCAAGGACCAGCCCGCATATGCGAGCATGAGCAGGGAGCCGGGATTGACCGCGATCACGATGAGCTGGCTCGCATCGGGGTACCAGTCGCGGATCCACCCGATGTTGACGGGGACCGCCACCGCGACAACGGCCAGGACCGCCGCAAGTGCCAGAGTGATCAGGGTCCACTTTCGCCCTCGATGACTCGTGAAGTACGTGCCCGTCCCCGTGGTGTCACGGTCGATGTAGGGGACCAGGGCGAGGCCGAGAACGGTGACGGCTGGTACGATCAACCCCCCGACGAACGCCGAGTACGACACGATTTCCTGCAGCCCCAGGAAGTACCAGGGCGCCTTGGCAGGATTCTCGGGTATGCCGGGATTGGCGAGTTCCTTGAGGGGAGCGTCGAAGGCCAGGCCCAGGGCAAGGCACGCCACGAAGGTCGCCAGGAAGATCAACACCTCGGCTCTGAGCAGGTACGGCCAGCTCGGCACCGTGTCTGCCGGGTCGAGGTTCGTGGCGGGCCGGCGATCTCTCACGATGCACATCAGCCCGTATGTCTTCGTGGGCTCCTCCCCGGGGCTCGAGGCGGGCGTCCCTTCGGGGCTGGCCCCCTTGCCCGCGTGCGTCGGCGTGCCTCCGGGCCGCGCGAGCCCTCCGTCCTTGCGAATGCGCCAGAAGTGCACGCCGATGAGGGCGGACAGTACCAGCGGGAGCACGATCACGTGGAGGGTGTAGAAGCGTATCAGCGCTTCGCCTCCCACGGACTGCGAACCGAGCAGGATCTCCTTCTGCAAGCCCCCGGGATCGAACCACTTCGTGATGCCGAGGGCATCGGTCAGCTCGCTCGGCGATCCCGCGATGTTCGCTCCGATGGTGATTGCCCAGTAGGCGAGCTGATCCCAGGGCAGCAGATAGCCCGTGAACGAGAGGGCGAGGGTGAGCACCAGCAGCGCCAGGCCCACGAGCCAGTTGAACTCGCGCGGCTTCGCGTATGCCGCGCTGTAGAACACGCGGAACATGTGCAGGAACACGGCCGCCACCATCAAGTGGGCCGCCCAGCGGTGCACGTTGCGCATGATGCGGCCCAGGGGCACAACGTAGTGGATGTCCTTGACGCTGTCGTAGGCAAGCTCCACCGAGGGCTTGAAGTAGAGCATGAGCAGCACGCCCGTGACGGTGAGCACGACGAACAGCGAGAACGAGATCGTCCCGAGTCCCAGCGTCGTGGTCGGACGCAGCGTGCGCACGTGCGTTCGCGTGGGGTGCAGGTGCAGAAACAGGTTCGTGAACACGGCCTGCGACCTGCTCCTGTCGGTCACCGGCTTGCCGTGCCGGAATATCGAGTCGATGAGATCCCTGCCCACGCTCTCGAGCCTGGTGCGGATTGTAGGATTCACTTCTGCCATGAATCTCTCCTCAAACTCCGAAGAACGTGCCAGGGGATACCTCGCTTCCCCCATCGACCACGAGCTTGCCGTCCGGCGCCAGCCACACCTCGAGCCAGCGAAGCGGCCTCGGCGCTGGCCCCTTCACCACGTCGCCTTCCCCGGTGAACCTCGAGCCATGACACGGGCAGTCGAAGCCCTCGTCCGTGGAGGCGACGATGCACCCGAGATGCGTACACACAAGCGAGACGACGGCCACTCCCGCGGGTGTCGAGCGGACGACCACGTTGCGCTCGGGCAGGATCCTCTCCGTGCCCACCGGAAACTCACCCGGCAACCCGATGGTGAAGCGGTTGCTCCGCTCTGGCAGCACGTAGGGCTTGAGCAGCCGGATGCCGCCCATCGTGGCCCCGATACCCGCCAGTCCGGTCAGCGTGAGCCCTGCCAGGCTCAGGAAGTCCCTGCGGGGAAGGGGCTCGGGCTCTAGTCTCTTCGGCATGTGGGTCTCTCCTCGAAATGCACGCGCTCCATGGTGATCGCACCCGTCGGGCAGCGCTCGGCGCACAGGGCGCAACGGATGCAGATGTTCTCGTCCTTGAGGATGGCGGAGCAGTCTTCTGTCCTCTCGCCCGCACTCAGCCCTTCGATGACCTCGCCGAGACGATCCTCGCCCGAGATCCGGTCCACCGACACGATCCGCAGGCACAGCTCCGGGCACACGTCCACGCATCCGCCACACAGGATGCACTTCTCGCCGTCGAAGATCGTGTTCACGCCGCAGTCGAGGCATCGGCCCGCCTCGAGGTGAGCCTCCGCCTCGCCGTACCCGGTCTCGACTTGCATGGCCCTCGATCTGAACCGCTCGTCCGGAGTGGTCGTGGGAACCGGTATCCTGCCCCTCGCTTCGAAATCCTTCTCCCGTCCATAGAACGGGAGGGACAGGTGGAGTTCGGTGCTGTCGTGCTCGATTCGCCTTCCGGTGAGCCTCTCGTACACCGCTCGCGCCACCTTCTTGCCGGAGGCAACCGCATGGATGAGAAGCTTCGGGCCGTACGCCAGATCTCCCGCCACGAAGACGTCCGGGGCCTTCGTCTCCCCGGTCTCCGGATCGCAGACGATGAGCCCCCTGTCGCTGCGCTTGACATCGTCGTGGCCGTCGAGGAAGCCGAGGTCCGGGCTCTGCCCGATGGCCACGAGCACGGTGTCGCACTCGATCGTCTCTCTGACATCGTCGTCGAACACGGGGGAGAATCTGCCGTCCTCGTCGTAGACGCGACGCACGGACTTGAACTCCACGCCGGTCACCTTCCCTCGCTCGTTCACGAGGATATTCTCGGGTGCCAGTGCGTTTCGGCGGATGATGCCCTCCTCGTCCCCCTCGCGGATCTCGATGTCGTCGGCGGGCATCTCCTCCAGGGTCTCGAGCGAGCACAGGTGGACCGTGCTCACGCCGCTGTCGCGCAGAGCCGTGCGCGCGGCGTCCGCCGACGTCTGCCTCAGCGCGGTTCTTCCGACGTCGTATGCAACGTTCCCGCCCCCGATCACGACCACTCTCGGACCGAGCTTCACCGGATGCCCCAGCGACACATCGCGCAGGAGATCGACGCCACCGATGACCCCCTCGGCGTCTCCTCCCTCGATCGGTAGACCGCGGGAGCGCTGCATCCCGACGGCGATGATGACCGCGTCGTGCCTGCTGCTGAGCTCCTGCAGGGAGATGTCCTCGCCGATCCTGCAGCTCGTGACCGCCTTGGCTCCCATCTCCACGATGGTCTCCACCTCGGCCGCGATCAGGTCGCGGGGGAGGCGGTACTCGGGAATGCCGACCGCGAGCATGCCTCCGAGCACGGGATGTGTCTCGTAGATCGTGACCCCGAAGCCGAGCAGGAGCAGATCGTGCGCGGCCGCGAGCCCCGCGGGTCCGCTTCCCACGATCCCCACCGTCCTGTCCTCGACCTTCTGGACCTCATGGCCCATGAGCGATCTCATCAGCGGCAGGAGCTCCTCGCGATCCCTGCATGGAGTGCCTGATCCGACCTCACCCAGACTCTCGAGATACCCGATGAGTCCACGTCCGCCCTCTTGCCGAG
>JAFDER010000671.1 GCA_019310245.1 Deltaproteobacteria bacterium | reverse complement strand
GCAGGGCCTTGCGGAAGACCACCTTGCGCTCGGCCACGGAGGCGGAGTGGAACGCTCCCGCCCCCTCCTGCTCGGCGAAGGCAGAGGCGAGGTAGAGCTCGTAGTTCGGGAAGACGTCCTCGGCCGCGGGATCGAACTCCTTGACCAGGCCGCTCGCGTTCAGGATCTTCCCGTCGACGGTGAGGACCGCGCTCTGGGCCACATGCCTGCGCTCGCCGTTCAGGGTATGTGATGCGGTGATGGGCACGCCGTTGTGCGAGTCGAGGACCAGATGGGCGTCCTTCGTGACCGCCCACTTCGACAGCGGGTCGGTATCCTTCCCGTGGGGCGCCTTGCGGTGCATCGCCCAGAGGAAGGCCCTCAGGATCGTGCTCTTGCCGTGACCGTTCGGACCGGTGATCGCGGTGACGCCCTCAGGGATCGTCAAGTCCACGTCCCGGAGCCGGCCGATGCCGTGGACTCTCAGGCGTGTGTGCTCGAGCAGAGCCGATCCGTTGTCGCCGCCGAGGCCGTGGTTGAAGCCAAGGTCGTCGGCGATCTCCCGGACCTTCTCCTCGATCTGTGGGGTGACCCTGTCGAGCCGGCCGTCCTGCTCGGCCCAGGTCTTGAGCATGTCCACCGGGTCGCTCTGGGTGGCGATCTCCGGGGCCCTGGCGTGGTCCGTGGGCTCGATGATGGGGTCGAGGGTGACGGCATCACGCTGTATCCCGCACGTCATGGCCATGCCGAAGACCTCAGCCTCGACCTCGTGACGCGCGGCCTCGCGGCGATCCTCGGAGACGTGGTAGCGGAAGCGCAGCTCATCCATCCCTCTCCTCGTAGATCGCCTCCATGGTCCAGAGGCGAGGGGAGGAGATGTCCATCCGCTTCGTCCCCCAGTCCGTTCCGCCGTTCACGAACTCGTGCAGGAGGCATCCCTTCGTCTCGGCGCCCGCCTCGCCCCAACTCAGGCGGCACGGACTCCCGGCGTAGTAGGTCCGGGCAACGTTGAGATCCTGCTGGGCGTGGATGTGGCCGAGGAGGTTGAGGGGACACTCAGCGGCGTTCAGGTCTTCGATGCCCACGGTAAGCCCCGCGGCCGCGCTCGGCTGACCGTTGTCCATCTTCGCGCCGCTCACCTCGAGGTGGCCAACGAGGATCGACGGGGCTCTGTTCCCGGCCTGCTTGCGCTCGGCGAAGAACCCCTGGAAGATCTGCAGCAGGAACTCGCGGGCGATCCTGTCAGCTTCCTCCTCGGGAACCGCGTGGCCAGTCTGCCTGCGATACCACTCCCTGACCGTCGCCTTCCCGGGCCAGGGCATGGTGTGGATCACGAGGTCGCTCTCGCCGGGGATCCCGGGCTTGAACTGCCCATCCTGTAGGACGATCGTCTCGGGCTCGGTCGAGACGTGCATCATGTGCGATGTCTCGTAGCCCATGACCTGGTCGAGCCACGGCCAGTCATCGTGGTTGCCGGACACGACGAGCGTGGGAGCGACATCGGCGAAGCGGGTGAGGTGCCCCGTGAGCACCCGCCAGTCGGCCGCGCTCGGCCCCTTCTCCATGACGTCGCCGGCAACGACCACGAGGTCGACCCGGGCATCACGTGCCTCTCGGCACATCCGATCGAGAGAATCGTCGAGAGAGGCCCAGCGCTTGTGGCGTGTGTTGATGTGCCAGTCGGCAGTGTGCAGGATCTTCATCCCCCCACCTCACCGCTGCTCGAAGTCGGACCGGAAGGGATCCGGCGTGGGCTCGCCTGCCGGTGCAGGAGCTACGGGAGCGGGAGCGACCGGGGGCGGGGCCTGCTTCTGGGGGATGACCTCTGCCTTCCCCTCGAGGATCTCCATGTCGCCTGACCTGAGCATGGGCTCACCGCCGTAGAGAGCTCGCGTGGCGATCCCCTTGCCCTCGAGCTTCTTCTCGAAGTAGAGGCGCTTGAGCTCGGGATCGTCGCAGCGCCCCGTCTCGATGAGCGTGGGGACCACGAACGGCCGGCCCAGTTCGTCCTCGGTGTACTTGCTCTTGAGGGCGAGAGCCTGACGGATGGCACGGTTGCGGGCCTTGCTCTCGGCGTGCTCGAGGATGAAGGCCCGCATCTCGAGGACCTGCTTCTTGTCCTCTCCGCCGAGCCTGGCCACCATCGGTGAGCCGGTCCTCAGATCGAGCTGCTTCTCGCCGCTGATCTCCAGGACGTGCGTGCCGGAAAAATCGGGCCAGTAGCCCACGGCCCGGAAGTGGCAGTAGAGCGAATCCGATCCGTCGTCGATGCGGCCCGACTTCTGACTGTCCCAGGAGATGCGGGCGGCCTGCGAGAGCTTCGCCAGCGCCGTCTTGCTCAGCGCCCTGCCCCCCTGCACCTCGAATGTCTCGGATGCCGGATCGATGCTCACGACCCTCAGGCTCACCTCGTGGAACACGGGGATGTGGTCCAGCGCCACGATGGGCGCGATGAGGTTCGCCTGCGAGGCCAGCGCGTGCATGGCGCCCTCGAGGGTGGGGAGATCCCCGTAGACCTCTCGCTTGATCTTGGTGTTCTGCTCGCGCTCGGCGAGTGCTGTGTCTGCTGTCATGGTTTTGCTCCTTTTGCCCATGCCGGTCGCCCGGCTAGTTCGTGTCTCTGCTCGCCTGCTCCCGGGCCCACTCCTTGATGGCCGCGGCCGTGGCCAT
>JAFDER010000024.1 GCA_019310245.1 Deltaproteobacteria bacterium | reverse complement strand
CGGGATCTTCGATGCAGCAGGCAAGCCCGTGCAGGGGCCCGTCGAGGCGGCCGCGTTCGAGACGCCGGCGCGCCTCCTGGGCCTCGCCGCACGGAGCGACGGGATCGACGTGCACCTGCTCGTGCGCAGACCGCTGCTCTACGGCCCGGTGACGGTCACCATGGGTCCGGGTCTCTCGGACCCGGAAACGAAGTTTGCGAGCACGCCGAGATTCGCCCCGTCCACGACCGTGTCGGCTGCGGTCGTCCCGGCCGGGCTTCTCCTGACATGGCGCTCCCGGCTCGGACCGGGGCACGTGCTCTGGGCCTGGAGCGGCCGCTCGCGCTGGCCCCTGGCGAACGTCGACGAGGCCGCCGTGGCGGCACTGGCTCCGACGGGCGCGGGGGCGGCCGCCGCCTGGACGGCGAAGGGCCGCGTCGACGTGCTCGACCTGTCGCTGGCAGACACGGACGGTGACCACGTCCCCGACCTGGTCGATCTGTGCTCGGGGCCGGCCGAGACCCACGACGGAACGCTGGACCACGACGGCTGTCCGGATCCGCCCGAGCCGCTGGGGACCCCTCTCGAGGCACGCCGGGTGTGGCTCCCCGACGGGAGCGACGCCTGCACGTGGGTCGGGCAGGCCGGGCAGGTGCTCGGACTGTCGGGCGGCGGGCGGGCCTGGATCGGCGCCGGAGCCCTCGTGGCACGCGACGCGGGCGGGGTGGTGCACGCCGTCGAACTCGCCGGCCCGGGGGCAGGGGACGCACAGCCCGAGCCGCGCGGCCTGTTCGCCCTGCCCGGCGGCAGGATCGCGGTCCTCACGTCGATGGGCGTCGCCGTGGTGGACTCGAGCACCTGGGCCGTTGCCGCCTGGCTGCTTGCCGGCAAGGACCTGTGGGCCGGATCGTGGGACGCGGATCACGGGATCCTGGTCGCCGGGTCCGGCGGCACGCTCTTCAGGCTGGCCGACGTGGACGACTCTCCGGAGCCCGTGACCCCGCCGTCAGGCGTGGCGAAGGACCGTCCGGTCTCCGTGCTCCTGGGCAAGCACGCCGTCATCGTGGCGTGGCAGGACTCGGGCGCGTTCCATCGAAAGGGGTGGACGTCCGCCTGGACACCGCTCGAAAAGCGCCCGCAGGACGACCCGGCCGCAGCGGGCACGCGCCGCCTCGTACGCTCCGCCAAGGGCGAGATCTTCCTCGTGACCGGGGCGGGCGCGCTGCTCGTCCTCGAGGCGGGTGCGTGGAGGCGCGTGGAGGCGGGGCTCGAGGGCGTCTGGGTGCGCGACGCGTTCGTGGATCCCGACACGGGACAGGTGAGGGTGATCGCCGTGGGCGGCCGACCCCTCATCCTGTCTCCGCACGAGGTGGACAGGCGCATCGTGGTCGCCTCGAAGCATTTCAAGCCATCGGGCACGTCCGTCAAGAAGAGCATCAAGGCGGTCCTCGGCTCCGCGCTCGGGCTGGTCAAGTCGGGCAAGCGGCTCGTGCGCATCGAGGGCTACACGGACTCCAAGGGCGGCACGAAGATGAACCTGGCCCTGAGCCTCAAGCGGGCCGAGGCACTGGCCTCCTGGCTCGCGGATCAGGGGGCGGATCCACGGGCGCTCGCGGCCATCGGATTCGGCGAGGCGCACCCCGTGGCAAAACCATCGTCCACGAAAAACCGCCGCGTCGAGGTCGTGCTTCTTCTGCCCTGATATCGCTTGTCTTTACGGGCCAACCATTCTACCGTGCGCAGGGATGGATCTAGCCGGTTTCTTCGAGGCGCGGCGCATCGCGATCGTGGGTGCAAGCCCGGAGGGCTACTTCTCCGACCGGCTCCGCGAGAACCTGGAGGCGAGCGAGGGGATCGAGGTCCTGCCGGTCAACCCGGGCAGGAGGCGCGTCTGGGGAGCCAAGGCCTTCCCCGACCTGGAATCACTGCCCGCAGATCCCGACCTGGTGATCGTGCTCGTGGGTGCGCGTCAGGCCGTGGCCACGGTCCAGACGATGTCCCGGCTGGGGCTCGAGCGGGCCGTGCTGCTCGCCTCGGACTTCGGCAAGGCGGAGATGAAGAAGCTCCGGTCCGTCGACGGGGTGGCCGTGCTCGGCCCGGAGTCGCTCGGCCTGATGGACGTGCCCGCCGCACGGTTCGCGTTCTGCGGCCGCCTGACCTTTCCCACGCCGCCGGGCCGGATCTCCATCGTCTCACGCTCTGGAGGCCTGCTCGTCGAGTGCCTCAGGACCCTGCGGGAGGATCCTCGCTGGGGGATCCGCCGGGCCGTGTGCTGCGGCAGGCAGGCCTTGCTGGGTGCGGGCGACGTGCTCGAAGCCCTGGCCTCGGACGGACAGACCGACGCCGTGATCCTCCTGCTCGAGAAGGACCCGTGCGCGGCCTCTCTCGTGGGCCCCATCGAATCGCTGGCGCGGGCCGGCAAGGAGACGATCCTGTTCTCCACGGCCGGCCGCGGGCTGCGCGATCCCGAGGCGCTGCTGCACGCAGATGGAGGGGAGGTGCTGGAAAGCAACGCGGTCGAGGCGCTGGCGAGCAGCACGGGCGCGCTGCATGCGACGAGCATGGACGAGGTGGCCGAGGCCGCGGCCCTCGTCTCGTCGCGGCCGCAGGGTCGCGGGCGCGGCGGCCACGCGTTCCTCGTGAGCGTGAGCGCGGGCGTCGGGCAGTGGATGGAGCGAGCGTCCCGGGAGGCCGGCCTGGAGCTGGCGAGCGCGGGCCGCACTCTGCGCCGCACGCTCGCCGGAGCGCAGAGCACGAATCCCATAGACCTCACTGCCGAGGCAGTCACCGACGCGGCCGTGCTCGAGCGCACCGTGACGGCCTGTACGAGGCAGAAGGGAGTGGGCGCGGTCATCGTGTGCATGCACCCGCCCTGGGGCAAGACGTACTCGGACAGGCGCAACGCACGCTGGCTCGAGTTCCTCGCCTCCCCGGCCTCGAGCGGGGGACCTCTCGTGATGGCCGTGCAGCCCACCGCGGCAGTGGCAGACCCCGTGCCGGGCCTCGCGCGGGGGATCGAGGGCGCGTGCCGGATGGCAGCGTGGTGGACGGCGAGCAGGCCGGCACCGCCAAGGCGGGAGTGCGAGGACGAGGACGCACGGGCCTCGGCGCTGCGCATCCTGCACGGTCCGGCTCGAGGCCTGAGCGAGCCCGCGAGCCGGAAGCTGCTCACGACCTACGGCATCGACTTCGACCCGTGGCACCTGGCCGAGACCCCGTCCCAGGCCGCCTCGCGCGCTCGCTCCCTGGCGGGCCAGGTCTGCCTGAAGATCGCCTCCCCCGACATCGCCCCCTCGATGCCCGGATGCACGCAAGGGCCCGTGCGCGGCGACGCGGCGGTGCGGCGGGCGTACATGGACCTGCTGGAAGCCGGCCGCGAGAGCGATCCGGATGCCAGGGTCCTCGGCGTCCTCGTGACCCCCCACCGCCAGGGCGATCGCGCGCTCTTCGCCGCCACGCTCTCGCGCGGCGACGGCGCGCCGCCCCTCATCATCTGCGGCCCTGGCGGCGACGTCAGGCGGGTGACAGGTTCGTACGTCCCGCGGCTCACCCCCCTGACGCGCCGGGCGGCCCTCGATCTGGCCAGCAAGACCACCGCCCTGTCCCGATCGGAGGGCGATCGCGCCACCCTTGCCGAGCTGCTCGAGCGGCTCGCACGTTTCGCCCACGACTTCCGGGACGAGGTCGGCGTCGTGGATCTCGGGGCGATCGTTCCGATCCGGGAAGGATGGCGCTGCCTGGACGCCAGGGTCGCGATCCGCAGGCGTGTCGACGGACGCTGACTCTCCCCCGGCGGACCTGTACCGGAACTTGACGTCGCTGTACCACATTGTGTTACAATGTAATCATGAAGCGTACAATAATCATCCTCCTGGACTGTTTCATCCTGGCCGGGGTCCTGCCCGGCTGCGGAACTGCCATCATGGGGCTCGTGGACGTGCTCGCGCCCCGGGCCGAGGCCGGCAGCAGCGGCACGGACTTCATCACGGTCGTGCCGAGCGTGGCCGAGCGAGAAACCGACGCCTACCCCGTTGCGAACGAGGCGTCGCACAAGGCGGCGAAGACGGATCCCCCGGGCGAGAAGGGGGCGATCGAGGCAGCGATCGAGGTCAGCGGCAACTCCCCCGCACCGGTGGCCGCGCTGCCGCCCGATCCCGCACCGGTCCCGGCCGTCCACCTCCCCGCTCCGCTCAAGATGAAGAAGCCCTCGTGGGGCAAGCCCATCCTGCCCAAGGTCACGTCCTCGAGCGGCCCCGTCGAGCGAAGCGTGGCCGCGCCGGGAAGCGCGCTGGACACGGCCGTGCAGGGGCTCGTGGCCAAGCTGGGGCCGGTCCCGATCCTCAAGACGACGGTTCACAACGAGTCCGGGGATCCCGACAGGCTCGTGGCCATCTACGCCATGAACCAGCGCGAGGTCCTCGTCGTCGATCCGATCGACGATGAGGGTCGCGTGAGCGTGAAGGCGCTCGCCCTGTTCGAGAACCTCCTGAGGAGCGCGAGGACGGACGACGTGCACCCCATCGACGCCAGGCTGGTGCGGCTGCTGCACGCCGTCGCGCTCGCGCACGACGGCGTGCTCATGGTCTCCTCCGGCTACCGGGAGCCGGGCCACGGCACCAAGCCCACGAGCATGCACACCAAGGGCATGGCCGCAGACGTCAAGCATCCCTACCTGCCTGCCAAGTCGATCGCGGACTTCGCGCGCGAGTGGGGCGCCGGAGGCGTGGGCTACTACCCGAAGACCACGTTCGTCCACCTGGACGTGAGGGAGAAGCCGTTTTACTGGATCGACTACTCGGCCAAGGGCGAGAAGGGCAAGGTGGTGGCGGACATGGACGGCCTGCTGGCCGACTTCGCCGCGGCCAAGTGGGAGGGCGTGGAGTCGGATCTCTTCAACGCCCAGACCGGGCCCGCACCGGACCTCGTCGAGCTGGAGACCCGGCTCGAGGATCTGGCCTCCGCCGAGGCGGAGTCCGAACCCGCCCCCTGAAAAGTCACTCCAGGAAGATCTCGCGAAGATCGGAGCCCGCCGGGTAGCCGTAGCTGCCCGCCCCGTAGTACCCGTACACCGTCACGCCCACGGGCTGCTCGCCCGCGTCCACGACGTGGTGGCCGTCCTCGATCTCGCAGTACCATGCCGTGTAGGCCACCGAGCCCAGCGTGCCGTCCGGGGATGGGCTGCACGTGGAGGCCACGTCGAAATCATCTATGGTGGCGTCCGTGCCCTCGGGCATGGACACCACGGCCCAGTTCTCGGAGAAGCCCTCGCCCGTGGTGAAGACGTAGTACGAGCGCCTCTGCTCCACCGCCGGGAAGGGAATGAACGAGGAGTCGCCGATGTTGTCCTCGGTCTGCAGCTGCGTGGTGAGCACCTGCAGCACCTGCACGGGCTGGCTCGCGTCGAGCGTGAAGCCCGTGCGCGCCTTGAACTCGTACACCTCGTTGGCACCGATGTCGAAGGACCCCACGTCGGGCAGGCTGGTCGAGACGTGGGTTCCGTCGCGCACGGCGAGCACCTTGTAGTAGTCGAACTCGATCCAGCCCCCCCCGCTGTGCCGCCAGGCGGAGTGGCTCACCACGTACGTCCATCCCATGGACACCTTGGGGATCACCTGCTGCTCCACGTGCTCGGCGCAGCAGGAGCAGTCCGAGGCCGACTCGCAGCCGGGAGGCGTCTCGCCTGCGGCGGTGGCGAGATCCACGCCGGTGAACACCACCACGGGCTCATTCGACTCCACGATCGTTCCGGTCAGGTCGGGATAGGGCGACAGCATCGACTTGTTCTCGAGGTTGAGCACCTCGTAGGGGTTCAGGTTGAACTCGTACCTCCCGTCTGCCGCCAGCTCGGGCACGGCCTGGAACCCGGCAGGGATGGCCCCCACGCTCGCCTCGATGTCGAAGGTGGGGGTCACCCAGACCGTGGTGCCGTCCTTTGTTCCCACCACGGTCACGTACGCGCGGTTGGGATGGTGCAGGCCCATGGCCGGGATGGCAATCGGATTCGTCGGCCCCCAGCCCACGACGTGGTAGAGCTCGCCGAGCGCGGTGGTGGGGATGAGCAGGGACGCGTCGTTGGAGAACTGCTGGTCGAGCGTGTTGAACTGGTAGGCCACGACGGGCACGGAGCTCACGACCCTGTACGAGCGCTTGCTCAGGGCCGTCTGCGGCCCGTCGTCGTAGTGGTCGGTGATCGAGGGGCCGTCCACGTCGTAGCGCGGCAGGCGGAAGATCCAGATCTCGCCCGTGTCCACCATCTGGTGCGAGACCTCCTCCTCGCTCACGGGCTCGCCGTACCCGGAGGCGTCCCTGTAGACCCAGACCTCGGCGCGGTAGGTCATGTTCACGTTGGCCACGGCCACGGCGAACTGGCCCGCCGAGGCGTCGTCGAAAACGTTCTCGGCGTTGTCCAGGTCCACTGCCCAGTACTCGCACCCCACGTTGGAGCGCTCGAGCGCGGCCTCCCCGCAGGCGTCGATGCACAGGCCCGAGGCCTCGTCGCACCACTTGAGCGGGTCGAGGTCGCAGTCCTCGACGAGCGTGCCTCCCATGCCGTCCTCGTTGCACCGCATCGACAGCTGGCCGTCGCAGTAGTTCAGGCCCGGGTAGCACAGGACGCAGCCCAGCTCGCCGTGGCAGCGCAGCCCCTCGGCCCCGCAGTCGCGCGCCTGCCAGAGCCCGCCCACGCAGGTGTATAGGACATCGCCCACACACTGCATCTGCCCGTCCGTGCACGGTCCGAGATCGACGCCGTCGAGATCGGTGTCCGTATTGGCATCGAATCCAGGGCCCTCGTTGACGCCGCAGCTGCAGCCGGCAAGCCAGAGGACCGACGCGCCTGCCGCAAGAGCTCTCTTTGTGCAACTCTTCATGGATCCCTCCCGGCATCCACGCGGATGCCGTGCTCAGTATTCAGCACCACTGAAACCAGTGCAAGCCCGGTGTCCCCGGGTTCCAGCGATTTCTGGCCAACCGGCCGCAGCTGGGCTAAGGTGTTGTCCCAGGTGGGAGCCATGAGTCCCCAGATGAGGTGGTGCATCCTCGCGGCCGTGCTCGCAGGGGCTGCATGCGGCCACAAGAAGGCGAGCATCGAGGGGCGCGTGGACTACATGGACAGCCGCTGGGACCCGAGCGGACCGCCCGTTCCCGCGCTCGGGATCCTCGTCCACGTCATGCCCGGCGGCGAGCCCGAGCGCCGCGAGATCCTCTTCTCCTACCTGGCGGTGCTCGCGTCGATGGACCCCGCGGCCCCCGACCCATCGCTCGTCGAGCATGTCATCTCCAGCCACGCACCCACCGACGCGATCATCGAGGCGGCGGAGACCGACGCGCAGGGCAGGTACTCGCTGGACGGCCTGCGGGCGGGCGACCTCATCGTGTTCGCGGAGTACACGTCGGACCTGGGACACTTTGCATGGATGGAGTACGTGCGCGTGCAGGGCACGCGCACGGCAGTGGTGGACCTGACGTACGCCAACCGGCTCGCCGTGCGCAAGCCACGGCCCATGAAGACGTTCACCAAGGAGCCTCCGCCCTACGAGGCCGTGCGTTCGCCCGAGCTCCTCGAGAAGTACCTCGTGCCCAAGAGCCCTTGACATCGGGCAGAGAATTCAAATAATCACCGATGCCGCGCGAGCGCAGAAAACGGCCCCATCGTCTAGCGGTTAGGACGCCGGCCTCTCAAGCCGGTAATACGGGTTCGAATCCCGTTGGGGTCACCAAGCCCGATCCACCGCAGATCCTCTTCTCGCAACGGAGGACGCGTCATGAAGCGGCTCATCATCGCAGCCCTGCTCCTCGCCACCTGCGCTCCCGCATGCAGGACGGGTGATGGCACCGATCCGGACGCCGACGCGCAGGACGAGGCCGATGACACGGGAGCGGAGGAGCCGCCCGACGCCCGCGACCCGACGTTCGAGCCGCACTGCTGCCCACTCGACAGCCCCTCGTGCGACTGCCCCCACGTCGGCGGCACGCCCGACGATCGGGGCGAGTGCGCGACCGTGTGCAACGTCAGGCCCGAGGACTGGGTCCGGATGATCGACGACGACGGCTGCTTCTACTGGCGCATCCCGGAGGATGCCGGCTCCTGCAGCGAGAGCAGCGAGGAGGAACCGGAGCCCGACGAGGAGCCGGAGCCCGACGAGGAGCCGGAGCCCGCGGACGAGAGCGAGCCCGGTCCGGAGCCTCCGCCCGACGCCGACGCCGACTGAGGAGGATCTCCTGGGTCCGCGGAGCCCCTCTGCATGGGCGTGAGGAGCGCGGGGCACTGCGGCACCGGGGAACCGTATGGTGCCTTCGACCCCGCGCCACCCCACGCCCTGGTCGCCGGCGAAACGTTCGCGGACATTCCTCGCCAAGGACGTGTTCAGCGCCTCGAGATCAGCACCTGCAGGAGCGAGACGGCCGCCGGCGTGACCCCGGGCACGCGCGACGCCTGACCCAGGGTGCGCGGCCGGACGCGGCCCAGCTTCTCGGCGACCTCGAGGCTCAGGCCCGGCAGACCCTCGTACGTGAACCCGTCCGGGATCGGCACTGCGTCCAGTGCGAGAAGCCTGCGCGCCCTCCTGCGGTCCCGGGCGATGTAGCCCTCGTACCGGATGCGCGTCTCGACGCGCCTCTTGACGAGCGCCGGGATCGCTCCGGGATCGAGGCCACAGGCGGGGAGGAGATCGTCCACCGAAGGGCCGGGCCGATGCAGCAGATCCGCCAGCGGCGTTCCCTCGCGGGCCTCGACTCCATGCTCGCGGCGAAGAGCCTCGATGAGGGCCGCGTCGTCGCGGCCCAGCCTCCGCTCGGCGAGCAGGCGCTCGATGTGGCTGACAAGCCGGCTCCGCTCCTCGAACCTGATCCATGAACGCTCCGGGACGAGGCCGAGGCGGCGGGCGAGCGGCACGAGCCGCTCGTCGGCATTGTCCTCGCGAAGGAGCAGACGGTACTCGGCGCGCGCGGTGAGCATCCTGTAGGGCTCGTCCACCCCCCGCGTCACCAGATCGTCCACCATGACGCCGATGTAGGCCTGGTCGCGCGAGAGCACGACAGGATCGTCGTCGCGCGCGACGAGCGCCGCATTGAGCCCGGCGAGCAGGCCCTGGCCCGCAGCCTCCTCGTATCCGCTCGTGCCGTTGATCTGCCCCGCCAGGAAGAGCCCCGGGACCTTGCGGGACTCGAGCGTCGGCCTCAGGTTGCGCGGGTCGCAGATCGCGTACTCCACGGCATAGCCGTAGCGCAGGATGCGAGCCCGGGAGAGGCCGGGCAGCGATCGGACCACCCGCTCCTGCACGTCGGCGGGCAGGGACGTGGACAGGCCGCTCAGGTACAGGCGCCTGAGGTCCAGGCCCTCCGGCTCGAGGTAGATGAGGTGCCTCTCGTGGTGGGGAAAGCGCACGACCTTGTCCTCGATGGAGGGGCAGTAGCGTGGACCCACGCCGTCGATGGCACCCGTGAAGAGCGGGGAGCGATCGAGCGAGGCGCGGATGAGTCGGTGCGTCTCGTCCGTGGTCCAGCTCGCATGGCAGTCCACCTGTTCGAGCGGCGGTGCGTCGAAGGCCTCGGTGAACATGGGAGCGGGGTCGTGTCCGGGCTGGACACGGAGTCCCTCCCACTGCACGGTGGCGGGGTCCACCCGGGGACAGGTCCCGGTCTTGAGACGGCCGGAGAGCAGGCCAAGGCCGTGCAGGGATCTCGCGAGGCGGGCGGAGGGTGGCTCGCCTGCCCGGCCGGCGGGAAGGCAATCCGAGCCGATGTGGATCCGGGCGTCGAGGAAGGTGCCCGTGGCCAGCACGACGGTCCGGGCCTCGATCCTGCTGCCGTCGTGGAGACGCACCGCGAGCGGTCGCGTCTCGAGCGCGGTGACCTCGGCGGGCCGCGCCTCGAGGCCGCGGGTTGCGTGAACGCGGCGCGTCACCTCCCACGTGTACCGGTGCGTGTCGGTCTGCACGCGGGTGGCCTGCACGGCGGGACCCTTCGACGTGTTGAGTCTCCTGAAGTGGATGCCCGAGGCGTCGGCCGCCTCGCCCATGATGCCGCCGAGCGCACCGATCTCGCGCACGATGTGCCCCTTGCCCACGCCGCCCACGGCCGGGTTGCACGGCTGAGAGGCGAGGCGCGAGAGATCGTGCGTGACGAGAAGCGTCCGTGCGCCCATGCGCGCGGCAGCGCAGGCGGCCTCGCAGCCCGCGTGCCCGGCACCCACGACGACGACGTCATGCATGAGGTGATCCTATCATGGCCTCTGAACTCATGTTATAAACACGTCCCCATGAAGCGCGAAGCACATCTTCACCTCCTGCTCATCCCCGCACTGCTCGCTTCCTCCTGCGGCCCCATGGCGCATCGTCCGTCGATACGGGTGTCGTCCGCAACGCCCCCCGGATGGACATACGTGAGCGAATGGCAGCCCGTCCAGCACCTCGCCATCGGCGGCGGAGACCTCTGGGCAGTGAACCCCGAGGGCCTACACCGCACCTCGGTGGAGGGCACGGACGACTGGGTGAAGATCGAGGGTCTCACCGAGAAGGGCGGGAAGCACCCGTTCAGGGCGCTGAAGATGGATCTGGACGGCAACCTCTGGATCGGCGGCAAGCGCTTCCTCGCCACCATCGGCGGCGGCACGGCGACGCGGTTCACCACGATCGAGAAGATCGTGGGCACGATCACTCTCCTCGAGGCATCCCCCGAGGGCACCGTGTGGGCCGGAGGCGGAAGCCGGATCGCCGTCCACGAGGGCGAGTCATGGCAGATCATGGACCTCGCGTTCGTCGCGGGCGACACGGCCGTGGTGGGAGAGACCCTGTGGGTCGAGGCCGGCAGCCAGGGCGCGGCGAGCATCGAGGGCGAGAGCGTGATGGAGTTCGCCGACCCGCTCGCCGAGGGGGATGACTCGCATCCCGTGTCCGTCGCCTCCGTGGGAGACGAGCCCTGCGTTCTGTGGGGTGGGGATTCGGCACACCTCTCGTTCCTCAGGAACGATGCATGGCAGGTCTACGCCGTGCCGGCCGCGGCCGGGGAGGCGATCCGGATCCTCGACGGCGGCGCGGAGGCCCTGCTCGAGACGACTCGCGGCCTGTTCCTGCTCACGTCCCGGCCCGAGGCGGGCATGATCCCCCTCGAGGCCCTGCACGAGCCCATCCCGGCGAAGGCCTTCTCCTACCTCGCCGAGCTCGAGCAGCCCGACGAGGATGCCGATCCTCCCACGAAGCCACCCAAGCGAGATGATCCGCAGCCACTGCCCGCGACGAAGGGACCGGGAGGCGAGCTCCCCGGGCGCGGGCTCATCCACGTCAAGACGGAGCTCTGGAGCCCCGTGACGGCGGTGGCGGGCGACGGCGAGCACGTGGTGGTGGGCACGGCCGGCATGGGAACGTACGTGCTCAGGCAGGAGGTGGTCGTCTCCCGGATCGCGTCCTACGGCGTGCGCCCGAGAACGCCCGTGAGCAAGATGCCTCTCTCGAACGGCGAGTTCTACTACGTGCTCGAGAACGACCCGAGAGCCGGCGTCGTGAGCAAGGGCACGTTCTCGGCCGAGCTCATCACCGCGGACGAGCACGCGCAGCTGCTCGCGTTCGACGTGCGTGCGGGCCAGGGCTTCGCCATGAGCCTCGTCAGGGAGCTCGAGACGGTGCAGTTCTTCGCCATCAAGCAGGACGGCTCCTTCGAGAAGATCCTGGACAGGACCATCGATCTGGCGGGTGGGATCAGCGACATCGGTGGGTTCCTCGCCCACACGGACGGCTCGTTCTGGTTCACGCCGATTAGCGCCGCGGAGGGCCTCGAGATGGGCGTGGCCGTGGCGTACGAGGACGAGGAGGAGATCATCTACCATGGCTCGGTCCCCCAGCCGCCCGACAGAGCCGTCACGATTCCCAACGGGGTGAGCAGCATCGAGCTGATGCAGAACGGCGACATCTGGCTGGGAGGCATGGAAGGAGCGGTCAGGCTCGATCCCGATCTGGCTCCAACGGTGTACAGGGAACCCGAGGGTCTCGTGGGAGACATAGTGGCGGACATCGCGGTTGATGGCGACGACCTTGTGTGGGTCCTGACGGCTGACGGGCTCGGATGGTTCGAGGACGGGAGATGGCACTTTCCCGATGCAAGCCCCTACCGCGGCACCGTGGTCAGCTGCATCGGCGTGACCGGTGACGGATCCCTCCTGATCGCCGACGAGGAGGCCGTGCGGCGCAAGGAGGGGGACGACTGGAACCTCGTGATCGCGCTGGAGGACCTGCCGGGCCGCAACGTTCTGGACGTCACGGACGGCGCGCACGGCCGGCTGTGGATCGTGACCGACAAGGCCATCGCGATCGGGCCGCCGGAGGAATAGGCACGCGGGATCAGAACTGCGCCTCGTCCTCCCGGCCCATGTAGTTCAACCGGTAGTTGACGTAGTTGTTGGCGTACCAGAGGATGTGCGCACGCTCGTCCTCGGTGAGATCCCGCTTGATCCTCGCGGGCACGCCCGTGACGAGCGTGCCGGCCGGCACCTCGAAACCGGGCGGGACGAGGCAACCGGCGCCCACGATGGCGTCGGGGCCCACGCGGGCTCCGTCCAGGATCGTGGCCGACATCCCCACGAGCACCCTGTCCTCGATCACGCAGCCGTGAACGGTGGCGGAGTGGGCGATGGTGACGTCGCTGCCCATCGTGACGGACGCCTTGCCCCGGGTCACGTGCACGATGGATCCGTCCTGGATGTTGGTCCGATCGCCGATGCGGATGCTGTGCACGTCACCGCGAACGACGCACCCGAACCACACGCTGGATTGCGCACGGATCGCCACGTCACCGACGATCACGGCTCCCGGTGCAACGTATGCCGATGGATCGATGACCGGTTTCTTTCCCCGGTACGGCAGGATGATCGGTTCCATGGCCCTCCGCCTCGGCGATGCGGTCCAGCATTCTGGCTGCTCGCCAGGGCATCGAGCGTGGCACAGGCGGCGTGACACGTCCACCGCGGCGGACTAGAATCAGGGCCGGAGGTCCGACCATGGTCCGAGAGCCCGTGTTCGCAGGAAGCTGGTACCCCGGGAATCCCGTCGAGATGAACCGCGTGCTCGACGAGTACCTCTCGGAGGCCCCGGTGGAGCCCGGGGAGGCCTTCGGCGTCATCGCCCCGCACGCCGGCTGGGTCTACTCGGGACGCGTGGCCGGGGCCGTGTACGGCTGCGTGAACGTCCCCGAGACCGCGATCGTGATGAGCCCGAACCACACGGGGGTGGGCAGCCACCGCGCCATCTGGCCGGTGGGCGAGTGGAAGGTCCCGGGCACGGGCCTCGAGGTCGACATGGAGCTGGCCGACGTCATCAAGCTCGAGGCAGGGCTGGAGACGGACACGTTCGCGCACATGCGCGAGCACTCGCTCGAGATACAGCTGCCCTTCCTCGCACGCAGGCGCCCCGGCCTGCGCATCGTCCCGATCTGCCTCGGACGGCTGAGCTACAAGGAGGTCGCCTCGATCGGCCGCGGCGTGGCCAAGGCCGTGCGCGCGTCCGGCCGCTCCGTCCTGCTGGTGGCATCCACGGACATGTCGCACCACATCCCGGCGAAGTCCGCCCGAGAGCTGGACCAGATGGCCATCGACCGCATGGAAGCGTTCGATCCCAAGGGACTGTTCGAGACCGTCCGCAAGAAATCCATCACGATGTGCGGCGTCATTCCGACCACCTGCGTGCTCGTCGCGGCCAAGGAACTGGGAGCGACCGGAGTCAAGCTCGTGCGCTACGCCACCAGCGGCGACGTCACCGGTGACAACCGCGAGGTCGTGGGCTACGCAGGCCTCGTCATCGGATGATGCAGCAGGGCGGCACGCCGGCGGCCGCCTCGAGGCGCCGGACGCGAAACGTGCAAGGCGGGGCGCACGGGCGAACGCAGGGCGGCACGCCGCGTGCGTTGCCTCGGTTCTCATGCACGTCACGACCCTCTCGGGAGCCCTCAAGGGCGTCTCCGCCCACATCGTGCGCATCGAGGTCAGGATGCGCAAGGGAGGCTTCCCCGGCTTTCACATGGTGGGGCTCGCCGACACGGCCGTGCGCGAGAGCCGCGTGCGCGTGCTCACGGCCCTCGAGTACTCCGGATACCCCCATGGCGAGAGCTGCATCACCGTCAACCTGGCTCCCGCCGACCTGCCCAAGAGCGGCAGTGCCCTCGACCTGGCTCTCGCGGTGGGCCTGCTGGGAGCATCGGGGATCGTGCCGGCCTCCTCGCTCGGCTCGCTCCTGTTCCTGGGCGAGCTGGGGCTGAGAGGCTCGCTCAGGCCCGTGAGAGGCGTCCTGCCGTGCGCGCTGCGTGCACGCCAGGAAGGACTCGCCGGCGTCGTGGTCCCCTCGCCGAACGCCCGCGAGGCGGCCATGGTCGAGAGGCTCGAGACCAGGGGCGCGCCGGATCTGGCCAGCGTCGTGTCCCATCTCGCGGGAGCGCAGCCGCTCCCGGTCAGCATCTCCCGGCAGGCCCACGCTGTCCGGCAGGGGGCACTCGACATGTCCGACGTGAGAGGCCAGGCGCCGGCGAAGAGAGCCATGGAGGTGGCGGCCGCCGGAGGGCACAACGTGATGCTCACCGGCCCGCCCGGATCCGGGAAGACGATGCTGGCGCGGGCATACGCCACGATCCTGCCCCCGCTCACGGAGGAGGAGGCGCTCGAGACGGCGTCGATCTACTCGGCGGCCGGCCTCCTCGGTGGCCTGGCCGAGGTCACTGTCGACAGGCCGTTCCGTGCCCCGCACCACAGCGTGAGCAACGCAGGTCTCGTGGGAGGCGGGAATCCACCGCGGCCCGGCGAGGTGAGCCTGGCGCACAACGGGGTCCTGTTCCTGGACGAGATGCCGGAATTCGGCGGCATGACCCTCGACCTGCTCATGGAGCCCGTGGAGGAGGGGCACGTGACCATCGTGCGTGCGGCCGGCAGGGCGCGATTCCCTGCCCGCTTCTCCCTGGTCGGAGCCATGAATCCCTGCCGCTGCGGTCAGGACGGAAGCCCCAGGGGAGGCTGCTCGTGCTCGCACAACGACAGGAGGCGGTACGCATCCCGGATCTCGGGCCCTCTCATGGATCGCATCGACATCAGGGTCTTCGTCCCGCCGCTGAGCTACAGGGAGATGTCGGGGCCGGGCTCGGGAGAGAGCAGCAGCGCGATCCGCGGGCGGGTCCAGGCGGCGCGGGCGCTTCACATCGAGCGCATGAACGAGCACGGCCTCCCGGGCCGCTCCAACGCCACGATGCCCGCCGCCAGCGTCGAGAGGCTGTGCGAGCTGGACGGAGCGGGATGCCGCCTCGTCGAGCGGGTGGTGGACGAGCTGGGCCTCTCGGCACGGGGCTACTCCCGTCTGCTCAGGGTCGCGCGCACGATCGCGGACCTGGACGGGACACAGGCGGTCGAGGAGCCCCACGTGGCAGAGGCCGTGCAGTACGCGCGGCCGGCAGCAGAAACACACAGGAGGTGATCCATGCCAAGGCGCAAGACGGGCGGAGCGAAGAACGATGCACAGCCGGACGTGCTGCGCAGGGCCATCGAGTCCATCGAGAAGCAGTTCGGCAAGGGCACCGTGATGTGCCTGGGAGACGAGAAGGTCCGCGATGGAGGTGTGCCCGTCATCCCCACGGGCTCGCCGTCGCTCGACATCGCCCTCGGCACGGGCGGGTACCCGAGGGGAAGGGTGATCGAGATCTTCGGTCCGGAGAGCTCGGGCAAGACCACGCTTGCCCTGCACGCCATCGCCCAGGCCCAGGCCGGCGGAGGCGTGGCCGCCTTCATCGACGCGGAGCACGCGTTCGACGTCACGTACGCAGGGGCCATCGGCGTGGACGTGAAGGAACTCCTCGTGAGCCAGCCGGACTGCGGCGAGCAGGCTCTCGAGGTCACCGAGATCCTGATTCGATCCGGCGTGGTCGACCTGGTGGTCATCGACTCGGTGGCCGCCCTGACTCCACGTGCCGAGATCGAGGGGCAGATGGGAGACGTCCACCTCGGACTCCACGCCCGGCTCATGAGCCAGGCCCTGCGCAAGCTGACCGGTGTGATTCACCGCAACTCGGCATGCCTCATGTTCATCAACCAGATCCGGCACAAGATCGGCGTGATGTTCGGCAGCCCGGAAACGACCACGGGGGGCAATGCACTGAAGTTCTACGCATCGATCAGGCTCGACATCCGGCGCACGGGAGCCATCAAGAGCGGCGAGAGCATCCTGGGCAACAAGACGCGGGTCAAGGTCGTCAAGAACAAGGTGGCTCCGCCGTTTCGAGAGGCCCACTTCGAGATCCACTACGGGCGCGGCATCCACCTCGAGGCAGAGATCCTCGACGCAGCGCTCGAGGCCGGGCTGGTTGAGCGGGCGGGGACGTGGTACTCCACCGAGGGCGAGAGGCTCGCCCAGGGCAGGCAGGCCGTGGTCGAGTTGCTGGAGGCTCGACCCGAGCTGATGAAGACGCTCACGAGCCGTCTCGCCGAGCGTCAGGCGACGCCTGTTCCGGCCGCGGAACCCGATCCCGCCGCCGCCTAAACAGGACTGCCCAGGTTCGCGGCACGTCGCTGCACGAGCGTGAGGAGCGCGGGGCACTCGGGCACCGGGGATCTTCATGGTGCCTTCGACCCCGCGCCCCTTTCACGCCCTTGTCGCCCGGGGAACGTACGCGGTCGGCGGCGACTGCAGGCAGCCTACGTGCAGACGAACGCAATGATGCTCCGCGGCGGCAGCTTTCTCACCTAGCAGTCAACGACAGGTTCAGGAGTTCCACCGGCTGCCGGTGTGTCCTCCCGCCGCGGACGTTCATCGCTGCTCACATGCTGCCGAGTGTAGCGAACCGAGGAAGACTTATTTAGGGGATCTCGAAGGAGACACCGGCAACGAACACGCGCCTGAGCTTCGAGCCCAGCGGGCGATCGAGCCAGGTCACGACGAACGAGCCGGGCTGGCCCGATCCCAGCAGGTGGGGATCGGTGGGATCGGCCTGCGTGGGCACCTCGAACGGCTCTCCGAGGCGGTTGCCCGCCGCGTCGAACACGCCGAGCCGCAGGGAGGCAGAGCCGTCCGGCACCCTCTCGATCCAGGCGATCGCAAGCTTGCCTCCCCCCAGCTCCAGCGCATCGAAGGGCGCCCTGTGCTTGCCGGGGAACTTGACGAGCCTCACGCCCGGCATCTCGAAGCTCTTGCCCACGAACACTCCATCTGCGTCGACGAGCTGTCCCTCGAGCCCGTCCTCGACGGCTCCACCCTCGTCCTGGGCCCGCATGGCCCACAGAACGACCGCCCCGTCCCCCGCGAGCGCGTGCTTGACGCTGCAGGGAACGTACTGGCTCACCTCCACCTTCATGGGCTGGGCGGGACCGGGCGGGGAACCGCTCAGGTGAAGGCGATACAACTCGTTGCCCTCCGACCCGCGAACGCAGTACGAGAGCAGGGCGCCGGTCTCGTAGCTCACGAGCCTGATCCCCACGGCGTCGGAGAGGCCGCGGGTCAGCGGCGTGGGGTCGAAGTTCGGCTTGCCGGCCTTGGAAAGGGTCGTGTAGTAGACCTGCTGACGTCCCGCATTGCCCGGACCGCCCCAGGCCATGAGGAGCTGGCCTCCGTAGTAGGCGAGAGCGGGTGCCTGGGAGGAATCTGCCGAGAACACCCCCGGCATCTCGTCCTCGTCGCTCTGCGTGCTCGTGAACCGCCTGGGCCTGAGCACCAGCTTGCCGCTGTAGGAGACGCGAGCAACGAAGATCTCGATGTGCCTGAAGCGGTCATCGCCCCAGGCAAGGGCGAACTCCTTGCCCGTCCAGGCCACGGCCATGGGCGGAAACGAGCTTGCCCCCTTGGTGACGGAGATGGCCTGCCCGACGTCCTGTCCGGCCACGCGGGCGAAGAACACGTCCGCGCCAGGGCTCCTGTCCTCGATCCAGACGATGCCCACCTGCCCCACACCCAGAGCAGCGCCGAGCCCGTCCGCACCGCGCGATGCACTGGACACGGCCTCGGGACCCCAGAGCAGCTTCCCGGCCGGAGCCTCGGTCGTTGCCCCGGGCACCGAGGGGACGGCCCGGGGCGTCTCTGTCTCGGCCTCCCCCTCTTGCTGGCCCTTCTGTCCTGCGCGGCAGGCGCCGATCGCCAGCACCGCGGCGAGGAGGAGCGCATGACGCGGCCTCAACGGTCCTTGCCCTTCTCGAAGACGATGATCGTGCGTCCCACCTCGAGCGCCTGGCCGTGCAGGACCTTGCCCCGCGTCGCGTACTCATCGTCCAGGTAGGTGCCGTTCTCGCTTCCGAGATCCTCGAACAGCCATCCATCGACGGCCCGGGTGAGCGTCAGGTGGTTGCGCGACACGCTCGTATCATTGAGGACGATGTCGTTGTCCAGCCCCCGGCCGACGCGCAGCCGCTTGCCCTTGACGAGGAACGAGCGCCCCGCGTCGGACCCGCACAGGACGTAGACGAGCTCACCGTCGGGGCTCGTCGAGGGAGCCGGGTAGGAGGAGGTCCGGCCTCTTCGACGTCCTTCCCTCTTGCGTTCCTCCCCGTCGATCTTCTCGGTGGAGACGTCCTCGTAGCTGGGCCGCCCGGAGGCCCTTTGCTCCCCCTCGCCCGGGACGTCAAGCCTCGCGCCGAGGTCGGCGAGGTAATTGTCGTCGACGACGGTCTGCTCCCCCTCGACGGATGCCGGAGGCACCGTGTCGTCCGAGATCTCGAGCGCGTCCTCTATGAGATCCCGCTTGTCCTTCTCGTCCCTTCCCATGAACCAGC
>JAFDER010000670.1:1863-3131 GCA_019310245.1 Deltaproteobacteria bacterium | reverse complement strand
GTGAGCCGGCTCGACGGTGATGTAGAAGCCCGAGACGACCGCGATGCGCAGTGCCACGGCCAGGCCGATGTCGAAGAGCGAGGCATGGCCGTCGACGATGTAGCCTCCGACCAGGTTGACGAAGTCATTCTCCGCGAGCTTGCTCCGGGGCACGATGAGAGCGATGCCAACAGGGAGGCTTGCCTGGAGCGCCAGCCTCCGGTGCAGCCTGATCTGGTAGGCCGGCACGGCGAGGATGTGCATCAGGAACGCCTTCCATTCCTGCGGCTCCCAGTCCGTGTCGCCCGTGAGCGTGTACGAGCGCATGTCGACCAGCGCACCCACGGAGAAGCCGGAGTCTGTCCCGTGCGAGAGGTGGTAGGCGATGCCGAGGCTGATGAGGCCTCCCGCCTGGAAGTCCACGTCCTGCACGGCCTGGTGGGTGTAGAGGGAGGCTCCTCCTCCGACCTCGACGGCGATGCCCACGATGGGAAACCGGGAGGCCTTCTCGTGGACCAGCCCGGCGTCGACAGTGCCGTCCTCGCCACCGTCTCCGGTCCAGGAGTCCACGCTCGCGGCATCGACCCCGGGTTCCAGCCCGTCGGTCTCGATCTCCACGAGCTCGACCTCCAGGTCGTAGGGCTTGCCGAAGCCTGCCTCGACGTCGATCTTCTTCTCCTCGTATCCCTCGAGCGCGAGCACCAGGGTCACGTCTCCCATGTCCAGGGTGTACTCGAGCGGGGTGCTGCCGATATCGCTATCGGTCCCGTCGTCCCGCACCTCGGTGACCGTGGCGCCGGCAGGGTCCGAATCGATCGTCAGGGGGGAGGGCTCGATGCGGAGCTTCTCGACGATCTCCTCCACCTTGTCCGCGTGCTGGGCGTCCGGCTCCTCGAGGTACTCGAGGTAGAACTGCGCGGCGGTGTAGGTGTGGCCTAGGCCGAGGTGGCACTTGCCCATGTTGATGAGCACCTCGGGCGGTGAGCCCAGGTCCCTGGCCTTCTCGAACGCCTCGATGGCCTCCTCGAACTTTCCGTCCTTGGCCAGGGCGACGCCCTTCTTGTAGTGCTTGAGGGCCTTGCCCCCCTTGGCGGCCAGTGCTTCGTGAATCGGGGCCGCGAGCATCGCCGCGCTCAGGAGCACCGTCAGGAGGATCCGGGCGGCGGACGTGTGGCTTGCCTCGTCCGTTCTGACGCTCATCACAGCAGCACCTCCCAGTTGCCCTTCTTCTTGGCCGGCTTCTTCTTTGGCGGCTTCTTCTTTGGCGGCTTCTTCTTTGGCGGCTTCTT
>JAFDER010000670.1:0-1851 GCA_019310245.1 Deltaproteobacteria bacterium | reverse complement strand
CGGGGACTTCTTCTCGACGACCGGAGCGACCGGCTCCTCGGGCTGGCTCTCGACTTCCGGAGTTTCGGTGACGGGTTCCTCGGCAACCGGTGAGGTCTCCTCTTCCACGGGCTCGGCCCCTTCGTCGACCGGTGGCGTCTCCCCTTCGATCTGAGGATCCGGCTCCTCGACCTCCGGTTCCTCGGCGGGGCCGGATCCGGTGGCCATCCCGGTCTCCTCCGGTACGACCTCCGGGTTCGCGCTCTCGCCGTCCTGCCCCCGGATGTAGGGCCAGCCCAGCAGCACGCCGACGGCCGCCACGATCACGAGGCCGACGACCCCGATGACGACGAGCGGCTTCCTGGACCTGCCCGCCACTTCGATTTCCTCCGTGAGCGGGTCCTGCGGGACCTCGGTCTCTGGAGGCTTCGCGGGATCCACGCCATCGACCATGACGCTCGGGAGGTTCTCGGGTTCGCTACGCCCCGGGATCGAGTCCGCCGCGTTCGGCGGCTGATCGAGATCGACGCGAAGGCCCTCTTTCGGTTTCGTCAGCGGCTGATCGAGATCGACGGGCTGCTCCTGCACGCCCGAGACCGCCTCTTCCCGCACCTCGGAGGTTGGCTCGTCGACTTCCTCGACGAGGTCGGTCGCCGTGATGGCCTCGATCTCCTCGATCTCCTCGATCTCCTCGATCTCCTCGATCTCTTCTTCCTCGGCCCTGGCGTCCCTGCCGTTCGATGCGGGGGTCTGGATCTCCACGATGGATGTCGGCTTCTCCACGACCACGGAATTCTTCACCAGCCCGAGCTTCGTGATGAGCCGTTTCTTCGACGGCACCCCTGTCCCGCTCACCGCGTCCAGCGTGTCGGGCTGCGGGACATCATCCGTCACCGGCCCGTGCTGCTCCAGCATCTCGGGCTCAGGGGCGTCCTCGGGCGGCGGCTCTGTTTCGGCGGCAACCGGTGCCTCCTCGTTCCCGGGTTCGACGGATGCGGCGGAAGAACGGGGCTGGCCGGGGAGTGTGGTCGTACCCGACTTGCGGTACTCGATGATGGGCTTGACCTTGATGGGCTGGGGCAGGTCTTGGGGCTCGGCGGAGTCCTTCAGGGGTTTCGCGTGCAGGGACCTCTTCTCGCCCCGCACGGCCCTGGACGGACCCAGCCTCACGGCGGAGATCGACCTGACCACATCCTGCATGCTCTCGGGACGCTGCCCCGGGTCGTCGGCCGTCATCGCGGACACGAGGTCGTCCAGCGTCTCCGGGATGGATGCGTCCACCTCCCTCAGTCTCTCGGTCTTGCCGGGTAGGCGGCCGGCGATCATCTCGAACATCAATGTGCCGAGCGCGTAGATGTCGGTCCGCGGGTCGGGTTCGCTGCCGGCCTCGTCCGGCGGCGAGTACTTCTAGGCCCGGGGAGGGATGCACGCAAAGCCGAGATCGAGGATCTTAACCGCTCCACCCAGACCCTGTTTCTTGATGCAGATCCTCGCAGGCTTGAGATGACGGTGCACGACGCCCTTCTTGTGGGCATTGTCCAGGGTCACTCCTATCTTGCGAGCGATGTCGAGCGCTTCGCGGGGACGCATGCCCTGTTCCTGGGCGAGCACCTCGGCGAGGTTCTCGCCCTTGACCTGCTCGTAGATGATGTACGGATCCCCGCCCGTCCCGAGCTCGTCTCCGATCTCCAGGATCCTGGCGAAGCTCGTGCTCCACACGCTCTTGACCGACTTGCTGCTCTCGATGAATGCCGCGCGGGTCTCGGGGTCGCGTGCCAACCGAGGATGGAGCACCTTGAGGATGAATCGATCCTTGAGGCCCCTGATCCTGGCAGCACCGAACGTGACGGACAGATCGTCCGCCCCGAGCCT
>JAFDER010000205.1 GCA_019310245.1 Deltaproteobacteria bacterium | reverse complement strand
CGACGTCTCACCGGACATACCGGGGGACATCAGCTTCGACGCGCCCGCATCGGACTGGACGCTCGAGGCGGAGGGCATCCGAGTGGACGTCTACCGGGATCCCTTCACCTACAACGTGATCAACATGTTGGATCTCCTCTCCCTCGGGAGCCTGGGGCGAGGATCGGGGGACGGGTACGGATCTCTCGCCTGGACCAGCGGGGATCTCTCCTGGGAGAGTCTCATCTCACCCGGCTACTACGGGTTCACGGCAGATCTCGAGACATGGCGCGACGACTTCGTCGTCGCGGAGGCCGCCGAGGGAGACGGGACGCTGGATCTCGTCCTCGTGCAGCGCGACGGGAGCGGCCCCGAGGTCAACGTCCACATGAGCGTGAGACCCTCGACGTTCCGTCTCGAGGCCTCCCTCTCCACCGGCGCGCCTCGCGCCTGGGCGGCAGCCTTCGAGACGAACGACGACGAGGCTTTCCTGGGCTTCGGCGAGAGGTTCAACCGCACGAACCAGCGAGGCGTGGACGTCTACAGCTGGACGGAAGAAGGCGGCGTGGGGACGGGCGAGGGCGATCCTCCGGGACCGGCAAACCCCGCTCCGAACGGCGAGGCCATGACCAACTACCCGGTCCCGTTCTTCATCGGCACGGGGGACCACGGTGCGGACGGCTACGGGTTCTGGCTCGACTCCACGTGGCGCAGCGAGTTCAACCTGGCCACGGATCGGGACGACGCCTGGCGCGTGTGGCACATCGGACCAGCGATCGCCTTCGAGGTCTACACCCTGATCCCGGATGATCCCCGTCCCTGGCCCTACCATCTGATCGATCTCTTCACCGAGACCACGGGACGACCGATGATCCCGCCCGGGTGGACACTCGGCCCCCGTCGCCGCATCAACCGAGGCGACATGCAGGGCGGTGTGCCCGAGATCCAGGCCATGCGCGACCTCGACCTCGCGATCACCGCCGTGGACGACGCCATGCACTTCCTGCCGCGGGGCAGCCACGTGGGCATCGAGACCGAGCTCTCCGACTGGATCTCCAGCGCCGAGACCCTGGGCTATCGCGTCAACGCCTACTACAACTCCTACCTCTCCACGGCAGACGACAGCCAGATCCGCGACACATATCTCGAGGGAGTCGCCAGCGACTACTTCCTCCTCGACTCCTCGGGATCTCCCTCGGAGGTGTGGATGATCAGCGGCGGCATCGTGACGGTGAGCATGGTGGACTTCTCCTCCCCCGCCGCCGCGACGTGGTACCGGTCCATCCTCCAGTGGGCCCTGGACGTGGGTTACTCGGGATGGATGTACGACTTCGGCGAGTACGTCCAGCCGGACACCGTCTCCGCCTCGGGCATGACGGGAGAGGAGTTCCACAACCTCTACCCCGTGCTCTACCAGCAGGCCGCGCACGACTTCCTCGAGTCGGGCCCCCACGCGGGTGACTGGCTCACCTTCGTGCGCTCGGGCTACACCGGCGCCTCGCAGTACTCGCCCATGGTATGGTCGGGAGACCCCGCCGCGTCCTTCGAGTCCTCGGACGGCCTGCCGTCCATGATCCGCGCCGGCGTCAACATGGGCATCTCGGGCGTGCCCCACTGGGGCGGGGACATCAATGGCTTCCACTGCACGGCCGACGGATCCGAGGCAGCGGACGAGGAGCTGCTCGTCCGCTGGATCCAGCAGGGCGCCATGACGCCGAACATGCAGGATCAGGACGCGTGCCTCGGCGGCACTGGAGACAAGGCGAACATCTTCGACGACGCGCAGGCCCAGCAGGCGTGGCAGACATACGCCCGGCTCCACACCCGCCTCTTTCCCTACCTCTACACGCTCTCCCACCTCGCCCACGCCACAGGCGCCCCCATCATCCGTCACGTCTTCCTCGAGGCTCCGGGCCTGCCGCACGTCGGCGTGGACGAGGCGTACTTTCTCGGCCCCGCCATTCTCGTCGCACCTGTCGTCGAGCGCGGAGCCACGACGAAGACCCTCGACGTGCCCATCGGCCTCTACCTCGACTGGGCCGAAGAGGAGATCGTCACCGGCGGAGGCTCCGTCACACTGGACGCGCCGCTCGACAAGCTGCCCCTGCTCCTGCGCGACGGATACATCGTCCCCCTCCTGGACCCGACGATCGACACCCTCGCCGCAGAGACCCACGGCGAGGTCGTGGGACCGGGCGACGTGAGCGGCGTCTACGACGTCGTGGGCTTCGTCTCGGCCGCGATAGGCAATGCCTCGTTCACGTTCCACGACGGCGGGGAGCTTGCCGTCTCCTGGGCCGGATCATTCTCTCCACCCACAGGTTTCGCCGAGGCATCCACCGAGGCCGAGCTCTCCACCTGCGACGGCTGCTACCTCACGCAGGACCTGGGAGGCGGCCTGATGCGCGCACGGATCTCGTCCTCGAACACATCGGTCGCGGCAGGCGGTCTCACCGTGACCCACAGCGTGGGACGCACCGTGAGGTGGGACCTGTATCTCCTGGAATGACTTCTGCCCCGGAGGAAACTTCCGGCCATTCCGCGGCGATGTCTTCACAGGGCATGATGGAACGGGAGGACTTGCAGACACGTTTATTGCGTGTTACACGTATTATACGTGACAGGAGTCACCCCGTGGGCCGAAACATCACCATCACCCTGGACGAGGACATCATCAGGTCCGCGAAGGTCCTCGCCGCCAGGAGGGGATCCAGCGTCTCGGCGCTGCTCAGGGCCGAGCTCGAGAGACTCGTTCGCGAGGACAGGGCCTACAAGGCAGCCCGGGAAGCCGCGCTTCGAAGGCTCAAGAGGGGCAGCCACCTGGGTGGCGGACAGCTCCCGTCCAGGCAGGCGCTGCACGATCGTGAAGACCTTCGTTGACTCAAACGTCCTCGTCTACGCCGAGGATCTCGATGCCGGAGAGAAGCGCGAGACGGCCGTGAAGCTCATCACGAGGCTGTGGGCGTCTGACGAAGGCGTTGTCAGCATCCAGGTCCTGCAGGAGCTCTTCGTCACCGTGACACGCAAGATGCCCAAGCCCCTGTCTGCCTCAAGGTCGATGAAGATCGTGGAGCAGTACCTGACGTGGACCGTGGTCGAGAATACCGGGATCCTGACGCTTGGTGCCATCGATCTCGCCTCGGCATCTCGCATCTCGTTCTGGGACGCCCTGATCGTACACGCAGCCCAGGTGTCGGGCTGCGATCAGCTCCTGACCGAGGATCTGAACCACGGGCAGAAGTTCGGGAACGTACAGGTGCGCAATCCGTTCGTCGATTCCTGAGTCGGCGGAGCGCACCCCGGGCCTTCCTTTTCGATTCGATTCGTTCAATCATGCAATGAGCGCGCTCGGCGCGCGCCAGGAAGGTGAACCGGCATGCAGGCCTCTCATGGTGGACTCTTCGGCAAGATCGCCGTCCACCTGAGGTTCATCAACCTGACCCAGCTGCGCAAGGCCGTGGAGGTCTGCGGCCGCCAAGGAGGCAAGAAGCGGATTGGCGACGTGCTCGTCGAGCTCGGCTGGATGACCCCCGTGGAGGTGGAGCGCGTGCTGGACTTCCAGCTCGAGTACGAGGAGGCACAGAGCAAGAAGACCAGGAACTCGATCTCCCCCATGGCGGCCACCGCCCCGAGAGGCCAGCTGGATGACACCCAGGCCGAGGCGGCCAGGAAGATCGACCACCTCCTGCTCGCCGCGGCCCGCTTCGGTGCAAGCGACCTGCACGTTCACGTCGGTCATCCCGCCACCATGAGGCTTCACGGACGGCTCGTGGCCACCAGGACCGAGACGTACACGGCCGAGGCCGCAGAGCACGACCTGATGCAGATCCTCACGCCCCGGCAGGGCGAGGCGTTCCTGGAGCACGGAGACCTTGGCTTCGCCTACGAGATCCCCGGCAAGCTGAGGACGCGCGCGACGTACTGCCGGCAGCAGCGGGGCGGCATGGACGGCGTGTTCCGGCTCATTCCCCTCGAGATCCCGGAGATCAAGGCGCTCGGTCTGCCCGGGGAGCTGGCGAGGTTCACCACCTTCCACCAGGGCCTCGTCCTGTTCACGGGTCCAGCGGGCTGCGGCAAGAGCACCACCATGGCCGGTCTCGTCAACGTGATCAACGGCGAGCGGGAAGAGCACATCATCACCATCGAGGACCCCATCGAGTTCGTCTACCCGAGCATGAAGTGCCTGGTGCGACAGAGACAGGTCGTCGACCACACGGCGGGATTCGAGACGGCCCTGCGGGCGGCGCTGCGCGAGGACCCGGACATCATCATCGTCGGCGAGCTGCGGGACATGGCATCGATCGCGCTGGCCATCACCGCCGCCGAGACGGGACACCTCGTGTTCGGTACACTTCACACGAGCAGCGCGATCCGGACCATCAACCGCATCCTGGACGTGTTTCCCGCCAAGCAGGCACCGCAGATCCGGTCGATGGTGTCGGAGAGCCTGCGCGGCATCATCAGCCAGCGCCTCGTGCTGACGGCCGACAAGAAGAGACGCGTCCCCGCGGTGGAGGTCCTGTCGGTCAACCACGCGGTGAGCAACCTCATCCGCGAGGGCAAGACGTTCCAGATACACAGCCTCATGCAGGTCGGCCGGACCTCCGGGATGCGCCTTCTCGACGACGCGCTTGCCGAGTATCTGAGCCAGGGCGTCATCACCATGGATGAGGCGCGCCGGCACGCCGAGAAGAAGGAGCAGTTCAGCTGAGGAACCATGGCTGCACTCGACAAAGTGTTCCGCATGCTGCTCGCCAAAGATGGATCGGATCTGCACGTCGCGACCGGCGAGATCCCCCGCATGCGTCTGCACGGCAGGCTGGTGCCCATCGAGGGCACGCCGGAGCTCTCGGCCGAGCAGGTGCGAGACATCCTCATGGAGATCGTCAGCAAGGAGCTGTGGGACGAGTACGAGAGGACCAGCGACATCGACTTCGCCTATGGCCTCGAGGACATCGCGCGCTTCAGGGCCAACTACTTCAAGGACCACAGCGGCATGGCGGCAGTTTTCAGGCTGATCCCGAGCGAGATCCCGCCCTTCAAGGACCTGGGCATGCCCGATGCCGTGGAGAGATTCGCCCACTTCACCGACGGCCTCGTTCTCGTCACAGGCCCCACAGGCTCGGGCAAGTCGACGACCATCGCCGCGATCCTGGACAGGATCAACTCGACCTACGCCAGACACATCATCACGATCGAGGACCCCATAGAGTTCGTCCACACGCCCAAGAAGTCCATCATCACGCAAAGGCAGATCGGCACGCACACGGAGAGCTTCGCCGATGCGCTCCGCGCCGCCATTCGTCTGGATCCGGACGTCATCCTCGTGGGAGAGATGCGCGACCTCGAGACTATTCATCTCGCCATCACCGCGGCCGAGATGGGCACACTCGTCCTCGGGACCCTCCACACGAACAACGCCATCAAGACCATCGACCGGATCATCGACGCCTTCCCCGCAGACCAGCAAGATCAAACGCGCACCATGCTGTCCGAGAGCCTTGCGGGTGTCGTGAGCCAGATCCTCATGCGCAGGCTCGACGGCAAGGGACGCGTCCCCGTGGTCGAGGTGCTCATCCGTACGAGCGCGCTCGCGAACATCATCCGGGAGGGCAACATCCCGATGCTCCTGTCGGTCATCCAGGCCGGCAAGAAGCAGGGGATGCAGTCCATGGACGACGGCCTGATGAGCCTCGCCCAAGCGCGCACCATCTCGCTCGAGGAGGCGTTCCGCAGGGCCAGCGACAAGGCGCCGTTCCAGAAGCTGCTCGAGGAGGCGGAGAGCAGAAAGCAGTAGGAAGGCCAATCTCGCCCTGTCCACCGGCGTCGGATCTGAACTGCAATGCCCGCAGGGAGGCGGTACACTGGGACCAGATCAGTCAGTGTGCATGCGGGTGTTCGTGGTTCATGAGCATCGGATCGTTGACACCCATCTGAAAATGCGTGTTAGACTGCAGAAGCCTGGTACAAGTGAATGTCTCTCTGCGGAAAAGGAATCGTTATACCTTCATCGTCGAATGTCGTCTTGACCTTTTCGAGTAGATCGCATTTGACAGACCAGTAGTCGGCCGCACTGACCCAAGGGCGAACGAATACTTTCACAGAACTCTCGCCAAGCTCCATGATGCCGATCTCCGGGGCCGGGTCTTCGAGAATCCTCTCATCGGCCTTCACGATCCGCTCCAGAACATTTCTGGTCAATTTCAGATCATCGTGGTAGCCGATGCTGAAC
>JAFDER010000669.1 GCA_019310245.1 Deltaproteobacteria bacterium | reverse complement strand
ATGGGCCCGGGAACAGCGAAGCAGAGAGCATGGTGTTCCGTCGATCTCTGTTCGTTGTCAGTGACATGAGACAAGGGGAGGAATTCACGCGCGACAACGTCCGGTCGATACGACCGGGGAAGGGACTCCACCCTCGTCACATTGAGGACGTCATCGGGAGGAACGCGAGCCAGGATATCGAGCGCGGCACGCCTCTGTCCTGGAGTCTGGTCTCCGGGGGAGAAGGGAAGTCGAGCTGACGGCAATGACGAGCGTGGTTGCAATCGTCCAGGCCCGGATGGGTTCGACGGGGCTGGAGGGGAAGGTGCTCAAGCACCTGGCCGGAAAGCCGATGCTCTTTCACGTGGTGGACCGCCTGCGGGCGGCCTCCACCCTCGACTCCATCGTCATCGCCACCACGCAGCGCGAGAGAGACAGGCCGATCATCGATCTGGCCGAGGAGCAGGGCCTGGCATGGTATGCGGGACCAGAGGACGATGTGCTGGCCCGCTACGAGGGTGCGGCACGGGAGGCGGGCGCGGGCGTGGTGGTCCGCATCACGAGCGACTGCCCTCTCATCGATCCCGTCACCGTCGATGGCGTGGTGCGGTACTTCTCGCGGGGCGACTACGACTATGTCAGCGCAGGGATAAATAGCGGGTTCCCGCGTGGGCTGGACACGGAGGTCTTCACGCGCGAGGCGCTGTCGATGGCCCACCGGAAGGCCGAGCAGAAGGCGTTTCGCGAGCATGTCACGCTCTACATCTGCCGACATCCTGAGGAGTTCAAGGTGGGGCGGTATTCCGCGCCCCCCGAGCTGTCCCATCCCGAATGGAGGCTGTGCGTCGACGAGGAAGCCGACTTTCGTCTCATGGTTGAGATCTACGACCGTCTGTACGAGAAGAGTACGATAATCGACATGCGAGAAGTTGCCGGGCTTCTGCTGAGGGAACCTCGGCTGCTTCGATTGAATGCTCATGTCCGGCAGAAGGAGGTCTGAGACCGACCTGTTCCGCGTAGCATGATGCCGAGAGACCGAAGAAAACCGTCCACCCTCATCCCGCCCTCGAGATCGGAAGGAATCACGATCAGGCAGATACGGAATCCCTGGCTGTACGAGCTCGGTTCACAGCTGAGCGAGGAGGCCTACGGGCGGGCCCGCCACCTGATGGAGCACCTGCGGTCCCTGACGGGATTGAACCCGGTGCGTGAGGGGCTTCACGAGGGGCTTCTGCACGAGCTTTTCTACAACGTCACCGAGGAGTGGATCCGGGGCCTCAGGGAAGCCGAGCTTGCGGCTCGACTTCCCGAGGCACGAGAGCCCATGGTCGTCCTCCCTGTGCCGGGGCTCCGGGGAGCGGCATTCTCGACCAGGCTGCGGAGCCTTCTGCCTGCGGTCGAACCCGTGCGTGGCAGGGCCGCTCCCGGGAGCCCAGCATGGTTCGAGCGGCCCGGAATCGGTCATGAGGGGGTGCCCCTGGATTGGCCTGCCCGGCCCGACGTGCTGGTCGTCGAGATCTACACCAATCGCCTCAGGTGCATGGAGAGCGTGATCGGTGCATTGCTGGAGCGAGGGAAGAGAGTCGCGCTCCTGAGCCTGTGTCGGTACACCTCGGAGAACGTACAGCTCAAACGCGCTGCCGATGGCATGGGGCTGCCGTTTCTGCACTGGACCGCGGCATGGGGCTACGTCCGAGCGAGGCGCATTGCCCTCCAGTTCGGCAGGTCATGGTTGGGCGCGCACAGGTTGCTCCAGCCGCTCCATCGCATGATGAGGGCTGACGGCATCAAGGGCCGACACACGCCCGGGCTCGCAAGCCGCATCCTGTACGGGATCGGTCGCTGCGTGCTGAAAGCAGTTTATACTCGGGAGCTTTTCAGCGGCCTTCTCGATCGTCATGGCCCGCGGTTGATTCTCACGTCCCGAGGTGACGACACGAACCTTCGATTCCTCGGGTGCGCGGCACGAGAACGCCGGATCCCCGTGCTCGACATCGAGCATGGAAAACGTCTGGACAATAGCACCTGGATGCTCCGTGATCTGCCTCATGTCAATTTCGCCGTGTCGGGTGTGGGGACCAGCGGGTTGTACGCGGCCGCGGGAGTGGGAGAGGACAGGATCCACGTCGTTGGCAGCCCGGCGTTCGACAATCTCATGAGGGACAAGGAAGGTCCTCTTCCACCGGAAATACGCACCCCCTACCTCCTATTCTCCTCGAGCGCCACTCGCATCCACAAACGCTGGAATCCAGACAACTCCCATGTTCGGCTGCTCGCGGCCCTGGACCGGTACCTCACGGCAGTGGAGGATCTCAGCCTGGTGATCAAGCTGCACCCGCAGGAGTATCACGGTGAGACTGCCGATCTGGTCGACGGGTTGAACAACCGGGAAAGGGTGATCGTCGTCAGAGACGTGCCCAACGGCCCACTCCTGGCCGGAGCCGAGGTCCAGATCAGCCTGGGCTCCACCACCACCATCGAGGCCATGCTCATGCGCACGCCGGCCGTGTTCGTGGACCTGTATGGCAGGTCTTCGGACTTCGATGAAGCCGTCGAGGTTGGCGCGATAGAGAGGGTGACCCGCCTTGAGGATCTGGGTGATGCAATAGAACGCGCGAAGAATGTTCGATTCGACTTCGAGCCTCTGGAGCGCTACTACGCCCACCGCCTTGACGGACGCTCCACGGAGCGGATCCTGGATCTCGATGTGCTGAAGCAGGCACTGGGCACGGGGTGAAGAGTCAGGGGTTCGTTCACGGTTTCTTCCCAAGCAGCCCGGGGAGATCCTGCCGGCTAATCACCCCGCTGGTGATCAGAAGCAGTGGTATCAGGAATATGAGCCCCATCTTTCCCCCGAGCCTCATGACAGTCGGCTCCAGGGAGTCCAGGAAGATGGCAGCAACGGCTGAACCAC
>JAFDER010000023.1 GCA_019310245.1 Deltaproteobacteria bacterium | reverse complement strand
GTGGAAGTCCTCGACGCCGGTGACGAGCCGCGCAAACCAGTACGGATACTGGTCCACGAAGAAGTAGTCGGCCACGGCCATTGTCGCGATCCCCAGCTGGACGAAGGCGAGCCACACGATCAGGTTGCGCGTACGGCGCTTCCTGAGAATCGTGCTCATGATGCTCGAGCCCAGGGCGATGCCCACGAGGAAGGCCATCAGGATGAGGGCGAACGCGTACACGCTCGATCCGATCACCATGCTCAGCACGCGTGACCAGATGACCTGGTAGTTCATGGCGGACAGGCCGCTGAGCCCGAACGCGACGAGCACGAAGATGCGTTGCAGCGGCGTGAGCACCAGGGCCGGCGCCGGCGGCTCCTCCGGCGCATCGAGTGCCGAACGCGCCGCCTCGGCCATCTCCCTCGCGAGGTTGCGCGCGGACTCGAACCACCTGTGGATGAACCCGCAGACGAGCAGGAGGCCGAGGCCGAGGACCAACACGTTGACCGCGGATGCGGAGATGTTCGTGAGTCTCAGGCCGATCGACGGCAGGAGCACGAAGCCGCACAGGAACGTTCCGAGCACGGCCCCGGTCGTGTTCGCCGTGTAGAGCCACCCGATGCGGGAGCCCACGGTGCCCATCTCCTGCTCGGTCCGGATGAGGACCTTGCTCAGGATGGGCAGCGTGCCCCCCATGAGCGTCGTGGGCACGATCAGCAGGATGACCGAGAAGAGGAACCTGAGGAAGGAGAAGGCGAAGAACCCCGGCTCGAAGCTGGACCACAGCCAGGAGTTGATGTGCGGGTAGAGGCCCTGGACCACGAGCGGAATGAGCAGGGCGAGCACGCCGACACAGAGCTCGATGAGGGCATAGGCCCTCAGGGCGTTCTTGATCCTGTCGGCCCAGCGGCCGAAGAGCCAGGAGCCCAGCGCGAGGCCTCCCATGTAGGCCGTGAGCACCGAGCTGACCGCGAGCGACGTCGATCCGAACACAAGGGTGAGCATCCTGACCCAGAGGTTCTCGAAGATGAGTCCCGTGGCGCCGCTGAACAGGAAGCAGAGGTAGATCACAATGCGCAAAGTACCGCCTCGAAAAAAGAAACCCTTTTGTACTCCGTCCTCACCGGGTGTGCAATCCTCGTCCGACGGCCGGCCGCTTGACCGTGGCAATTCCATGCTTGCCGCTTGTCTGCCTCTGTGCTAGAAATGTCTTGGTTTCGTTAAGGAAAACGAGGCTCCACGTGCCAACCGAGCGCATTCCTGTACAGGTTGCAGGCGAGACGAATGTCGGCCGCAAGCGGTCCCACAACGAGGACAGCTTCACCATCATCGAGGAGGAGAATCTCTACCTCGTTGCGGACGGCATGGGGGGTCATGCGTCCGGAGAGGTGGCGAGCCAGCTGGCCATCGAGACGATCCGCAGCTTCTTCCAGGCCACGGGCGAGGATCCGGACGCCACCTGGCCGTACAAGATGGACAAGACGCGCAAGTACGAGGAGAACCGGCTCATCACGAGCGTGAAGCTGGCGAACCTGAGGATCTTCGAAGCCGCCCAGGCCGAGGCCAAGTACAGGGGGATGGGCACGACCGTCACCGCCGTGTTCCTCGTCCCCGAGGGCATCTACGTCGCCCACGTGGGCGACTCGCGCATCTACCGCCACCGCGACGGCAAGTTCGAGCAGATGACGGAGGATCACTCCCTGCTCAACGACTACATGAAGATGAAGAAGCTCACACCCGAGGAGATAGAGAAGTTCCCGCACAAGAACGTGATCGTGCGGGCCCTCGGGATGAAGGAGACCGTCAAGGTGGACACGCAGTTCGACGTTCCCAGGCCGGGCGACGTGTTCATGCTCTGCTCCGACGGGCTCTCCGGGATGATCGATGACCCCGAGATGGGGGCCATCATCGACCAGCACGGCGCCGACCTGTCGGTCTGTTCTTCGCAGCTCGTCGAGATCGCGAACGAGCACGGCGGCGTGGACAACATCACGGTGGTCCTCATCCGCTACCTGGGCGACAAGGCCTCCTGATCCCTGCATGAACGGCATGATCCTTGCCGCGGGCCTCGGCACCCGCCTGCGGCCGCTCACCCTCGAGAGGCCAAAGGCCGTCGTGCCCGTCGCGAACCTGCCTGCCGCCGCCTGGGCCGCGGGCGCCCTGTCGGCGGCATCGATTCGTGACGTGGCCGTGAATCTGCATCATCTGCCCGACCGGGTTCAGGAGGCCCTGGGCGACGGCTCGGAGCTCGGCATCGACATCGTCTACTCCCACGAGCACGAGCGGATCCTCGGCACGGGAGGCGGCACGCGCCGCGCACTCGATCTCCTCGACCCCGGTCCCCTTGTCGTGGTCAACGGCGACGTCGTCAGCGACGTGGACCTGGCCGAGCTTCTCGAGTCGCACGAGAGGGCCGGCGCCCCGGTCACGCTCGCGCTCGTCCCTCGCCCCGACCACGCACGCTACGGCACCGTGACCGCTCGGGACGGGCTCGTGACCTCCATCGTGGGCCGGCGTGCCAGGACGCATCCCGAGCCGTCACCCGACGAGGCCCCCCTGGTCTTTGCGGGCATCCACGTGATGGGCCCCGAGGCCCAGCGGCTGCTCCCCGCCTCGGGGTGCGTGGTGCGCGAGACGTTCTTTTCCATGCTCGAGAAGGGCCTGCCCATCGCCGCGCATGTGCACGAGGGGTTCTGGAGCGACATCGGCACGCCGGCGGAGTACCTTGGCTGCAACCTCGACATCCTGGGCGGCCGTGCCGGCCGCCTCGCGCCTCGCGCCCGGGTCGAGGACTCGCGCCTCATCGGAGAGAATGTGGTGATCGGGGACGGCGCCCGCATCGGCCGCGACGTCATCCTGGGCGACGACGTCCGCGTCGAGGACGGTGCGGATCTCGAGGGCTGCGTCGTGTGGGACGGCGCGGCGGCCTCGGGCAGGCTCCGCAACGCCATCGTGAGCCGCGGGCACGTGCTCGGGCTCGAGGAGAACGCATGAAGCCCCTCCATGCCCTCGTGACGTTCGCATGCCTCTTCCTGCTCGTGGGCTGCGGAAAGCGCCAGCAGGAGAAGGACTGCGAGAAGCTCAAGGACCGCGTGATCCTGATCAGCGCTGGAATCGTGGACGAGCTGCAGAAGCTCAAGCCCGAGGACGATCGCGTCGACCGCGCGACCATGGAGGGCCGGATGCACCAGAAGCTCGACTCGGGGGAGTTCATGCAGAAGTGTCTCGAGCTCGATCCGAAGGAGGTGGACTGCCTGGCCAACGCCAAGACGAAGGAGCAGTGGGTGGAGTGCGGCTTCGATCAGCTCGTCATGCCGTGAGGCGGGCCCTTCGACAGGCTCAGGGCCACGGGATCTAGAACGTCATCGGGAAGGCGAACGTGGGATCCTCCTCGCCCTCGGGAGGCGGGAAGGGCGTGGCCTCGAGCACCTCGAGGATGCAGTCCGTCACGGACGCGGGCAGGGGCCTGTCCCCCTCGTTCTCGGCGTAGGCACTCATCACGCGGCCCGTCGCGTCGATGGTGAAGGTGAACCTGACGCGGCCCTCGAGCGACGGATCGTCCACAAAGGCCGTGGCGTAGCACTCCTTCATGGGGCTCATGCGGCCGCGCACAGCGTCCATCACCTCGTCGCCGTACGACCTGGGGACGGCCTTGCCGGCACAGCCCGCGGCCAGAGCCGCAGCGAAGCCGGCCATGATGACGAGTCTGCTCATGACAGAATCGATCTTACAGCGTCCGCCTCCATCATGTCGAGGACGTAGTGGGGGCGTACCTCGTCGAGCCAGCGCGGGTAGCCGCCGCGATCCACGTATGCCAGGAGCGCCGCGAACTCCGGGCGGTCGAACGCGTACTCGTCGAGCGTGACGCGGCCCGTCCTCCCGTCCCGGACCAGGTCGATCGTCTTCTCGGCGCCGAAGCCGAGGATCATCTCCCGCGCCGCGGCGCGGTTCACGTGACCGCCGGGATCCTGCTTGAAGTCCTCCGGCGCCTCCGGGAACGGCCAGCGCTCGTACGTGGCGCCGATGAAGCCCGAGAGATCCGCGCCGGCGATGGCGCCGTGCAGGTTGCCGATGTCCTCCTGGTCCGGGATGTGCCAGCCCGGGATGGACGGACGGCCTCCTGCGCCGAGCTCCACGACCGAGAGGCAGAAATCGTGCGCGAAGAAGAACAGCCGGTCCAGGAGCAGCATGTCGACGTCGATGTTGAAGAACCCGAAGGCGACGGTTCCGTGGCTGAGCGAGGGGAATGCGAGGGGCAAGGTTGTTCAGGGGGCGGGCTTCTTCATCATCTGCTTCATCATCTTCTGCTTGGCGATCTCGGCCTGCAGCTGCTTCATCACCTCCGGCGGGATCGAGCCGCCGCCCTTCATTCCCATGGACGGGTCCATGCCCATGGGCGGGCCCATTCCCATCGGAGGGCCAGGCGGTGGTGCGTCGCCCTCCTCGCGAGGAGGCGTGGCGAACTTGTCCGCCGTCGGCAGGATCCTCTCGGCCAGGTGGCTCGTGACGAGGAAGATCTGGGGGTTGCCCTCCACCATGATGTAGGTCTGCGTGTCGTCCTTGGTCTCGCCCACGAGGATCCGGACGTTCTCGATGGCGTAGGCGGGCTCCATGGGATCCGTGCCCGCATCCTGCTCGGCCTTCACGTCCTCGGCGTCCTTGACCTCGGGCTCGTCGGCCGGGATGTGCAGGGTGAAGAGGACCTCGCCCACCGGGGGAGCGAGCCCCACGTCCTCGGGCTTGACCCCGTCGGTGAAATCGGCGGCACGCAGGCGCGCCAGCGACGAGATGAACGACTTTACCTTCTTGGGATTGAAGTGCTCGATCGCCTCCTCGTCCTTGTCCAGGACCTGCGACCAGTCCTCCTGCTTCTCGAAGGCGAGACGGGTCTCACCGCTCAGGTACGTGACCTGCGTTACGTGCTCCACGTCGTGCTCGAGGATCGTCTTGTCCCGCCAGTCCCGCGTGCGCTTGCCGAAGATGTAGCGGATCGAGCCCTGGACCTTGAAGACGCGCTCGTCGTCGGCCAGGCGGATCATGGTGTGGCCCGTCTTGTAGGCCCCGAGGAAGAACTCGGCGAGCTGGGCCTTGCCGGCCCAGATCTTCACGTGGACCGCCTGCTCGGGATCCACCTCGAGCGCCGCCCAGTTGGCCTTGCTCTCCACGGCGACGCCGGCGAGCGTGATCTCCTCGAGCCGCGTGAGCAGGGTGTCGACGTAGGAGTCGTAGGCCGGGTACTCGACCGGGCTCGTGAGCTTCCACGTGGCGTCCTCGCCCTCGCCCTCGCGCTCGAAGGTGGTCTCCTCGAAGAGGGTCTTCCCACCCTCTTTCTCCTCCTCCGGCGTGGGCGGCACGGGGTTCTTCATCCAGATCTTCGTGACGTGGTCCTTCTTGATCTCGGGGAAGCTCGCCGTCATCTCCTCGGCGGGCTGCTCCTTGAACACGATGAACAGAACCACGATCAGCACGGCCAGCACGGCCAGTGCGATGAGCGAATTGCGCCAGTTCATGGGTCGACCCTCTTCTACTCGTCCTTGTCGTCCGAGGCCTCGTGGGCCTCGTCCTCGGAGTCCTCGTCCTCGTTCTTCTCGGTCTCCTCGCCCTCGGCTTCCTCATCGGCCGCCTCGTCCTCGTCCTCGTCCCTCGCGGGGCCCGGGGAGGCCTCTTTCCTCTCGCTCCGGCGGCGGGTCCTCAGGCTCCAGTACGCCAGGCCGATGGCGATCACGAGCAGCGGCCATCCGAGGATGTTGCCGTACTTCAGGAGCGTACGCGTTGATTCCTTCTCGATGTTGAGCCTCGGGTTCTCGACGCCCTTGACGCGCACCGCGATGAGACCCTCATTTGCCGTGAGCCAGTCCACGGTGTTGACCGTGAAGGCCAGGTTCGCGCTGCGCTCCCGCGCGCCGTGCAGCTTCTGCAGGATCTGCACCACGGGGTCGATGACCATCTGGCCGCTGCCGGCCACGAGGATCCTGCCGGGCTTCTCGCGCCTGGCCACGAACCCTGCCGAGAGATCCTCGGGCAGCGCGCCGGCCTCGGCTGACGGCTTGGGCAGGTCCTTGCCGTCGAAGAAGCTCTTGAACGTGCCCTCGATGGCCACGGCCAGCACGCTCTGGCCCCTGTTCGTGGCCTTCTCGTAGGCGGACTTCCAGTCCTGGTTGGGATCCAGGTCGATGTCGCCCGTCTCGGTCCAGGACTCTGGTGTGCTCCTGGCGAGGATGGTGGCCTTGACGTTGCCGGCGGTCGGCTTGTCGAGGATCTCCAGGCTCGAGACCCACGGGAAGGTGAGCACGGGCAGGCGGAAGGTCGAGGGGTGCTCGTTGCGGATCTCGGCCATGGGCCAGCCCGGGTAGCGCTTGGCCAGCGGGATGCCCAGCGGCCCGCGCACGGGCAGGGTGTCGCACTGTGGATCGAAGACGACGTTCTGGTTGATCTTGACGCCGAAGTGGGCGAGGAACTCCTCGTAGCCCGCCTCGGTGGGCTTCGTGTTCAGCATGCCCATGGACGTGTCCACGCGGATGCCCTCGGTGAAGAAGGCAACGTTGCCACCCTTCATGATGAACTGATCGATGCGGAAGAGCTCCAGGTCGCTGATGGGTTCCTGCGGCGCCACGATGACGAGCGCCTCGAGCTCCTCGGACACGGGAATGCTGCCGGCCGAGAGGTTCGTGTCGCGCACCTGGTACTGCTGGAGCTCCGCGCGCGTCATCGCCAGGCCGGCCGGCTCCTGGGGCTGGGGGTTCGACGGATCCTGCGGCGGCGAGAACGTCCTGGGCTCGCCGTGACCCTGCAGGAACCCGACCTTCCGCTTGTCCTGGCTCATGAGCATGATGATGTTCGTGATGTCGTACTCGAGCCCCTTCGTGTCCCTGATGACCGGGATCTTCTGCGTCTCGCCCAGGTAGGAGAAGAGCATGCCCCTGAAGCCCTTCTTCTCGGATGCCTGGTCCTTCTCGATCACCTGGTGCGTGACCTCCGTGATCCCCGCCTGGCGCGCCTCCTCCGCCGTGGTCTCGTCGGAGGGGTCGATGAAGACCACCTTCATCCTGCCCTTGGAGCGGCTCTCGTACTCCTGCAGAAGGTCGCGCACGTAGCGTTCCGTGGCGTTGAAGGGCGGCGGCAGGTTCCTGGTGAAGTACGCCTTCACGACGAGCTTGTCGTCCAGGTTGCGCACGACCTGCACGGACGCGTCCGAGAGCGAGTACTGCTCGTTGGCGGTCAGGTCCGCACGCCAGAACAGGCGCACACCGACGATGTTCGCCACCACGAGGATGGCCAGCAGCACGACGTAGAAGAGGATGTTCTCGCCGGATGCCTTGCTTCTTTCATCTATCGACATGGCCCTACCTCCACTTCCTCGCCTTGAGGGCGAGGGTGGCACCCGCCAGCGCCGCGACGATGATGCTCAGGAAGAACAGCACGTCCCGCGAATCCACGACGCCGCGCGAGAGGTTGTTGAAGTGGTATGTGAAGCTCATGTACTGGACGAATGAAGCGATGCTGGCCGGCAGGAAGGCCGACGAGTAGCTGACGTAATAGAAGGAGAACGAGATCACGATCGCCGAGAAGAAGGCGATGACCTGGTGCTCGGTCAGCGATGATGCCAGGAGCCCGATGGCCAGGTAGCTGGCGCCGAGGAGCAGCAGCCCCATGTATCCGCCCAGGATGGGGCCCCAGTCCATGTCGGCGGCCAAGGACACGGTGATGGGATAGCCGAGCGTGAGGATGAGCACGGCGGCGAGGAACATGAGCGCCGCCAGGTACTTGCCCAGGATGATCTCCACGTCCCTGACGGGCAGGGTGACGAGGATCTCGAAGGTGCCCTGCCTCTTCTCCTCCGCGATGAGCCTCATGGTCACCGCGGCTGCGAAGAGCGGGAAGACCGGGAACATGGGGTGGTGGAACGCGTTGAAGAAGCCCCGCATCGTGGCCTCGTTGACGATGAAGAACCCGCTCATGATGAAGAACAGGATCCCGACCGCAAGGAGGAAGACCGTGAGTACGATATAGGCGATGGGGCTGTTGAAGTAGGCGAAGAACTCACGTTTCGCGATGGAGATTGTGCGCTGCATGTCTCCTCCTATTCCCGCGTCAGTTCCATGAACACGGACTCGAGGCTCGCCTTCTCGGGCTTGAGCTCGAGGAGCGTGTGACCTCCATCCACGGCGAACTTGAAGATCGGACGCCTCAGGTCGGCGTCCGTCTTGCCGAGGATCTCGAAGGACCAGACGTCCTCCTCCTTGACGTCGATCGCATCGACCTTCTCCACCTCGTCGATCCCGCGCAGGGCCTTGCGCAGCTCCTCGCGGCTTCCGTCCTCGGCGGCGAGCACGACCTCGTAGCGGTTGCGGCCCCTCGTCTTCTGGATCTGGTCCGTCGAGGCGTCTGTCACGATCTTGCCCCGGTGGATGATGAGCACCCGCGTGGCCGAGGCCTGGACCTCGGAGAGGTTGTGCGTGGAGAGGATGACGGTCTTGCGCTTCCCGATCTCCTTGATGAGGTTTCGCATCTCGACGATCTGGTTCGGGTCGAGACCGCTCGTCGGCTCGTCCAGGATCAGGATCTCCGGGTCATGGATCATGGCCTGCGCCAGGCCGACGCGCTGCCGGTAGCCCTTCGACAGGGTGCCGATCATGCGGTCGAGGACGCCATCGAGCCCGCATGTCCTGGTGACGTGCTTGATCCTGCGCACGATGTCACGCGTGTCGATCTGCCTCATCTCGGCGATGAAGCGCAGGTACTCGCGTGCCGTCATGTCGTGGTACAGGGGGGCGTTCTCCGGCAGGTACCCGATGAGGCTGCGCACCTCGAGGGCGTCGCGGAACACGTCCTTGCCCTTCACGGTGGCGCGTCCCGTCGTGGGCGGCATGTAGCAGGTGAGGATCTTCATCGTCGTCGTCTTGCCGGCACCGTTGGGTCCGAGGAAGCCGAGCACCTCGCCCCTTTCGAGCCGGAAGCTCAGCGAATCCACGGCCTTGATGGGGCCGTAGAACTTCGTGACGTCCGTCACCTCGATCATCGTTTCCCGTGATTGAACCATCGAGCCACTCCTCAATGTTTTCAGGGGACTAGACCTCGTTCAGACCTTGTGAGGTGGGACAGTATAAATACATTTTGCAGGCAGTCAAGATCACCATTTTCTTGCGGTTTGCAGGGAAGAGCGATGCTGTTGCGGCCCGGGACGAACCTGATATCCTGCCGGGCGTGAATCGACGCGCTCCGATCCTCCTCGCCCTGGCCGCCACCATGCTCGCGGCATCTCCCACCGGTCCGGTCCAGGTCGTCGAGAGGCAGGTGTTGCTCGCGATCGAGCCCGGCGAGAAGGTCGTGGACCTCGTCGTGAGCCCGGATCTCGACCACTGGCTTGCGGTCACCACATTCGACGACAGAGGCGTGGGGACGGGAGGCGGCGCCGACGACAAGCTCGGGCCGCGCCGCGTTCACGTGAGCGGCGCCACCCTGGGTGCCTTTGGCCACATTCCCTCCCGGAGCGTGACGTTCCATCCCGTGGACGGACGGACCGCGTTCGTCACGGTCACCTGGGGCAAGAAGGGCTTTGGCAAGTACCAGATCGTGGTGGACGGCCAGGCGCTCGGCGATCCGGGTCACTACTCCGAGCAAGTCGAGGTGAACGGCGGCCCCGGTCCCTGGTTCTCGCCGGACGGAGGCAGGCTCGTCTGGCTGGGAAACTGGAAAAGCGGCCAGTACGTTGTGACGGACGGCAAGATCAAGAAGGGTTCCGGCCACGACGCCCTCTTGATGGAGAGCCCGTGGACGGCGGGTGGCGCTCTCGTGGTCATCGCCCGGGATGACGGCGTCGAGAGCCTCCTCGTCGACGGCCAGGCGGTTGCCACCGCCGACGGCATCAGGCTCGTCACGCCCAGGCCACCCGGAAGGGGGGACGTCGAGGCCCTGGCCTGGGTGGAGCGGGGTCCGGACGGGGAGAGGTTCGTGCTCGAGGGCGTTGCGGGCCCGGGATTCGACCGGGTGGGAGAGGTGGCGTGCTCGCGCGGCGGGCTGGAGTGGGCCTACGCGGCGCGCGATCAGCAGGGCGCGTGGTACGTGGTGCGCGGAGCCGAGAGGCAGGGCCCGTGGAAGGCCGTGGCCTCGCCTGCATTCTCACCGGACGGCGGTCTGCTGGCCTACGAGGCAATGACGGCCGAGGGCTGGAGGCTCGTCGTGGACGGCACGGCCGGGGCGGCATGGAAGGCCATCGAGGAATTCGTCTTCCTCGGCGAGGGCCGCATGGCCATGGTGGCCCGCGACGGTGCCCGCCGCGTCCTGCTGCGGGCAACGGCAGGCTCGGGCGAATGGACGGAGGCGGGGCGCTTCCAGCGCGTCTTCAAGCTCGTGCCCGGTCCGCACGGAGCGCTCGCCGCCTCCGTGCTCGAGGCGGGGCGATCGCGTCTGTTCGCGCGGGATCGACTGCTCGGGCCGGCCGGTGACGAGCTGCGGGCCTGCACGATCGCGTTCTCGGCATCGGGCGCACACGTGGCCGCTGCTCTCAGGGAGCATGGCAAGGACGTCATGACGCTCGACGGCGCGCCCGTGGGATCGTGGGACGCGATCGCCTGCCCGGTGATCTTCGAGGGGGAGGTGCTGACGTTCATCGCCTGGAACGGCCCGCAGCTCGAGAGCGTGAGCGTCGAGCCGGACGGTGCCGGTCCCGGTTGACGGATCCGGACCGGCACTTAACTGTTCACGGCAATGCGGCACATGGCTCTTGGGGAGTTCGACTGCTCGTTCTGCGGTGACCTCCATCCCTGGGCGAGCACAATAAGAATCCACCGAGGCCAGCCTCGCACGCCACGAGCCTGACGGGTGATTGGTCCGACCATTCACCTCCCCCGCAGGGTGATGACCGTACTGACCGTTGTTGACGGCATTCTGTGGTGTAATATCACAGTGAAACTATAATGCCCATTTTTATGTTGCGTTCACTTGTAGAACCGGTAAAAGGAAAGACCAAGCAGCGGACGTGTGCTCTCGTGCACGCATCCGCCGCGTATGCGCAGGGGACATGAGACACCTATCACTCGGCAGCTTCACCTGTCCGTTCTGCAACGAGCTTCACCCGCGCAGTGTCACGAGCTGTCCGCGCACCGGCGAGGTGCTCGCCATCGCGCACAAGATGGGCGGCACCGTCCTCGATCGCAAGTACTCCATCAAGGACGTGCTCGCCGAGGGAGGGATGGGAGTCGTCTACCGGGGCGAGCAGAAGCGCATCGAACGCACCGTGGCGGTCAAGTTCCTCAACATCCAGGCGTGTGACACGCTCGAGTCCTACGAGCGGTTCATGCGTGAGGCGAAGATCGCCGCTTCCGTCGACCACCCCTCCGTCGTGGAGGTCTTCGACCTGGGCGCGACCCAGGGAGGGGTGCCGTACATCGTCATGGAGTACCTGAGAGGCCAGGATCTCTCAAGCCGCATCAGGGAGGCCGTGCAGCTCGACGTGAGCGAGGCGGTCTCCATCACCGAGCAGATCCTCGAGGCGCTGCAGGCCGTGCATTCCGCCGGCATCGTCCACCGCGACCTCAAGCCCGAGAACGTGTTCATCGCGCGCCAGAGCGGTGGCAGCAGCATCGTCAAGATCCTCGACTTCGGCGTCTCCCGTCTCATCAGGGACGATGACGAGGTCAAGCGCATCACCGAGGCCGGCAAGGTCTACGGCACGCCTCACTACGTCTCGCCCGAGCAGGCGTGCGGCGACCGTGACGCGGATCACCGGTCCGATCTCTACTCGGTCGCGGTCCTGCTCTACGAGATGCTCGTGGGTGCTCCGCCGTTCGATTCGGTGAGCCCGGCGAAGCTCATCGTCGACATCGCCACGGCCCCTGCCCCCAACCCGCTCGAGAGAAGGTCCGACATCCCGCCGGCCATCGCAGGATTCATCCTTCGCGGGATGGAGAAGGACCGCACCAACAGGTTCCAGTTCGCGAAGGAGATGTTGCGCGCCCTGCGCATCGCACGCAACATCAAGCCGCTCCGGCCGCGCAAGGTCATGACGAGCCGCCGCCGGCCGGCCACGTCGGGAACCTACCGCATCATCAGCCCTCCCGAGGAGGTCGTGGTCTCGAAGGTGCCGTACCGCGAGCTGATGGGCTCGAACGTGATCCCCGGCCCGAACGGTGTCGAGAAGATCGCCTCGTCGCCCGCGGCCCGCCGCGATCAGGCCCGCACCCAGCCCATCAACCGCTCCCGACACCCCACGCCCGGACATCGGGCCGACATCACGCCCAACCCGGACATGGGCGACCCCGACGAGCACTAGTTACATTCACAATGGTCCGTGGCACCTGGCCCTTCGACAGGCTCAGGGTAGCGGATCGGCTCAGGGCTCCCCGGGTTCCTCGAAGGGCAGGACGGGCAGGTCCTCCGGGATGGTCGCATGGAAGTGAAAGAGGTGCAGGTCGTTGTGCGGTTTCATCGGTGCCTCGAAGGGCGTCTCGAGGCCCTGCTTTCCGAACCACGCGAGGAACGAATCGATGACCGGGGGATCGTTGTAGTAGATGCGGATGCGGCCGCCGGCGCACGCGGCGAGGATCCTTGCGAGGTCGAGCACGCGAGCGCGGCTCTTCTCCACGTACGATTTCGAGCGGTCCGCATAGTTGTCCACCCGTCGACCCTTGCCCATGTTCTCGGTGGCCATCCTTCCGGGCAGGTAGAAGTCGGCGTCCACGCCGTTCTCGTGCGTATTGTGCCGATCGCCGGGCGCGTCGAGATCGCCCAGCGTGACCCGCTCGCCGGGGTACAGGGAGGCGTACTCGCGTGCAGTGGCGAGCACGAGCGAGACGAGCGAGGCCCTAGCCCAGCGGTGCGAGCCCGTGGTGTAGCGCCAGATCGCGAACGGGTTCCCGGGAGCGGGATCGGGGACCTTCCACCTGCATGACGGGTACGGCTCGGCCGCCTCGCATCCTGCAGAGCGCGGGATCGAGATCCGCGGCACGACGCATGCATATGCGTCGGGCTCGAGAGCGGGGCTGCCCTTCGACGGGCTCAGGGCAGCGGATCCAGGATCGGCGGTAGCGGACCCAGGATCGGCGGCAGCGGGCTCGGCTGCCGTCGGTTGAGGCGCGTCGACGGCTGCCGGCCGCGGTGCATCCTCGGTATCGCTGGTCTGCGTGTTGCCGTCCGCGCACCCCTTGGCCGCGAACATGGCATAGGGGCTCATCACGATCACGGCCATCACCATGGTGGCCTGGAAGAGGCTGTCCAGCGTGCGCGGCATCGTACCTTATACGAGTTTATCATACCCAGCGATGCTCGGTCCAGCATCGTCGCGCTAGCGCTTGCGATCTCGCGAAACCTCTTCTAGAACGTTCATGGACGATGAACGGGCCGGGTGTGCCTTGAGCGTTGTGCCCTCCATGACACAGAACGAATCACAAACGGACCTGCAGGCTCAGGTCGAGGAGCTCAGGCAGTGGTTCGAGAGCAACCCCCAGGACGCCTCCGCTGTCTACAAGCTCGCGCTCCTGCTTCTCGAGCTCGAGGAGTTCGATGATGCGCTCGAGTATGCCGAGCAGTGCGCCGTCCTGGCCCCCGTGGACACGAATGCGCTCAAGCTCCTGGGAATGGCGCGCGACTACAACGGCCTCGTGTCCGAGGCCGAGAAGATCCTGAGACGCGCGGTCGAGATCGAGCCCGCGGATGCCGATGCGTGGCTCTGCCTGGGCGCCCACTTCTTCCAGAACCCCCTCAAGGACTACAAGCAAGCACTCGAGCACTTCTCGAAGGCGTGTGCCATGGACACGACCAACTCGCAGGCGCAGATGTGCCGCGCCGAGGCCCTCGAGAAGCTGGGCAGGAGGAGCGAGGCGCGCTCCGCGTACCTGCTGTCCCTCCAGGCCGACCACGAGAACCTGACCGCCGTCAAGGAGCTGGCGATGCTCGAGATCCAGGAGGAGAACCTCGAGAAGGCCGCGGACCTCCTGCGCGTCTACCTCAAGGAGGCACCCGACGACCGGGACGCCCGCTGGACCCTGGAGCGCATCCTCAAGCGAATCGTGGGCGGCTAGATCTTACCCGCGGGGCTGCCCTTCGGCAGGCTCAGGGCAGCGGGGAGGCTCAGGGCAGCGGGGAGCGCGGCTAGCCTAGCAGGCGGGCTGCGGCACCGCGGGCTCGAGCCGGTGCTCGATGCACCTCTGCTCGCCCTCCAGCTCGGACAGGGCGACCTTCTCGATGCGGATAGCCGGGTGGCCGTCCTCGATCAGCATGGTGACGAGCACGGCCACCGCCCTCGCAGGCACCTCGAGCTCGAGCACTTGCTTCACCTGCTCCTTCCCGATGAGAGCCCACACCTCGAGGGAGACGTGCGCGCCGCCAGGCACCGGGTGCGAGAAGACTCGCGTCTCGCCCGTTTCGATGGCCTGCGTCCAGTCCTCGCCGGAACCGTAGGCCTCGAGGGACGCGATCTGCTCCCCCTCGAGGGAGAGCCGGATGGCGTGGACGCCATGGCCCGCTGAAAGGCTGTTCCTGACGCCCAGCACGAGCGATCCGCTCTCGGCCGTCTCGGCGCCCCTCGGAGTGGCGGAAGCACATGAGACGAACGCCGCCGCGGTCGTAATTGTGATGCCTCGCAGCAACATTCTTTGATATACATATCACAAGTGGATTCCTCTGAACCACAGATCCTGGCCACCGAGGCGGACCCCGACGATGCCTTCGCCCCCGGGGACGACGGCGTGCTCCACGGGTTCTACCAGCATCTCGGAACCGTTGCCTGCGGAGCATCCGAGGCCGGGCAGATCGGGGCCGAGGGATGGATGCGCTCCCTGACCGAGGCGGGCCACGCGGATCTGGCCGACGCGTGGGAGAACCTCGGCCTGCTCTCGGAGAGTCCGGAGGCCCTGGCGGATGGTCTGCTGGAGCTGACGTGGAAGGTGGGTGAAAAGCTCCGGGCGGTCCACGAGCCGGCCCGCTCCCTCGAGGAAGCCCTGTCCGGATGGGAGCACGAGGACGTGGAGGAACCAGCCGGGGAACTGGACGAGCAGGAAGCCATGAGGGAGCACGACGTCAGGCGGCTCGTCAATCTCCTGCGCGTCGGCGATTTCGTGGAGAAGCGCGAGGCTGCGCTGTCGCTTGGCGACTTCCTCCTGCGCAAGCGCAAGCTCGCCTCCGAGGAGCACTACAGGCTGGCGCTCGAAGCGCTCATCTCCAACCGCGATCCCGCCGTGGCCCTGGAGGCCACCGAGAGCCTCGCTCAGCTCGGCGGCTCGGAGGCCAGACGTGCCAAGGTCGTGGTCGAACGCATGGATGCCTTCTTTGACAAGATCTCGGATCGAATCCGCCACTACTGGGACGGTGCGTCGCAGGATGACCCCCTGGACGAGCTGTCCGATCCCGACCTGGTCTCCATGGGGATCTGGATGCGCCGGGCCCCCGACCACATCGCGGGACACGTGGCGGAGTACATGCTCGCCAGGCTGGGCCGCAACGAGACGGGAGCGCTGGCCTCCGTGACGAGCGCCGTCGTGCCGAGCGGCGATCCGCGGCTCTTGCCGGTGCTGATCCGCGTCCTTCAGGATGCAGGGTACGAGGCCAGGGTGGCCTCCATCAAGGCCATCGCCCACATCGACGATCCGCGCTCGCTCGGGGCGCTACGCAAGGACCTCCGGCACGCGACCGATGCGCTGGAGAGGGTGATGATCGCGCGCGCCCTGGCGAACTTCGGCGATCACTCCGGCCGCGAGGACCTCCTGACCCGGCTCGACGAGTCGTCGCCGTCGTTCGTGCGCGAGGAAGCGCTCAAAGCGGTGGGGCGGCTCCCCGACGTGGAGCCCGCAGTGATGGAGAAGATAGAGGCGCTCGTCGAGTCCCCGGCCTCCGCCATCGCGCTCGCGGCCCTCAGGGCCCTCTCCCTCAAGGGTGATGCCGACACGGTCGAGCGTCTCGAGAGGCTGGCGGCCGAGCGGGTCACCCTGCGAGCGGCCGCCAACCGCGCTGCAGGAGATCTGCGTGCGCGGCTGGCCCTGGCGGGCGACGAGAGGTTCGTGGGAGCCGGGAGCGATCTCGCGCTCGCCACGATCGAGAAGCCGGGACTTGTGCCGCGCATCAGGAGCGTCCTGTGGTACCTGCTCGGCTTCGTGTTCGCCGGACTGCACCAGTGGCAGAAGGCCCGCATGGCGGCGGGACGGGCCTCGCGCATCAACTCCTCGTCGGCGAAGGGGCACTTCCTCACGGGCTATGTCTGGATCCAGGAGGGCCGCGACGATGCAGCCATCGAGAGCTACCGGCATGGACTGCAGATAGACTCCCTGTTTCCCGTGAGGCAGTGGGGCGAGGCGGACAGGCTGCTGGGCGCCTACCTGAGGCACGCCGAGGTCCTCGAGAGGAGGCTCGGACGCCGCGACGAGTCCATCGCCCTGCTCGAGGAGACGGAGTTCATCGATCTGCGCAGCGCGGATCCCAACCTGAAGATCGAAGTGGATCGCAGGCTCGATGGACTCAAGCTCGAACGCAGGCGCGAGCGGCTGCAGGCCGAGAAGGAATGATGGACGGCACCGGCCCCAAGACCTTTCGCCTGCCTCCCGACTCGGTCGTCGAGAGGGGTGTGGCCATCGAGAACGATGGCGGGGTCGTGGGCGCCGTCTTCCACGTGGAGGTGGGGGGCGAGAGGTGCATGGTCTACGAGGGCCGGACCACGGCGGGCGGCACCGAGCTGGCCTGCACCTGCCCGGCGCGGCGGGGGTGCGAGCACGTGGCCGCCGTGCTGGTCCACATGGCCCGCCGCATGCCCGCGGCGCCGGCGTCGGGCCTCGCGGAGGAGCCCACCTCCGTGGGCGAGAGGAGCTCCTGGCCGTCGGATTCGGCGATCTCGGCGAGCTTCACCCATCTTCCGGCCGCGATGCAGGCCGAGCGGGACGTGGAGTCGCTCGAGGGCGATGCGGCCCGCGTGCGCAGGATCCACACGGTCATCTCCTCCATCATCAAGGCCCTCGTCACGCTCGGCCGCGAGGACGGGCGCGAGACGCTCAGGGGGCTCGTCACCGAGCTGGAGAAGGAGCTGGACGGCGTCGCCGCACCCGACCTCGTGAGACCCTCGAGCGAGCTGCGCACGCTCGTGCTGAGCGGCCCGGCCGATCCCGGTCAGGCGGCCATGCTCATGGAGCGGCTGCGCGGCGTGCTCGGGGTGCTGAGTGCAGCCGCCGAGGGCCGCGAGCCGGGAAGGAAGCTCGAGGCCTCCTTCCTGGGCAGGCGGTGGGCGTTCGAGGAGGCCAGGCGTGCGGAGGACGTGCTGCTTCTCGAGGTGGCGCGCAACACGGTCCTCACACCGTTCGGGCTGAGGCGCAACAAGGCCTACTACCTGGACCTGCTCTCGGGCCAGATGCACGTGGAGCAGTCGCACGAGCAACCGGGCGACGCGCGCAATCCCTCGGTCGGCCCCTTCCCCAGGCGGGTCCATGCGGGGCTCATGATGATCACGCCCGGCATACCGCCTGCTCCCATCCGGCTGCTTCAGTACGTGATCCTGCCGCCACCCGGCGAGGCCGATCTGCTCAAGCTCAAGAAGGCCTCCATCTCCAGCGCCTCGGAGGCCTTCGACGTGCTCAAGCGCACCGTGAAGACGGTCCAGGCGCCCTACCCGGCGTTCGTCTCGTTCTCGCCGGCCCGCGTTCTGGCGAGCGGTGGGCTTGCCGCACTGGCGGACGGAGAGGGGTCCATCCTGCGGCTGGCGTACCGTGTCGACGAGTACGCGTGCCGCTCCCTGGCCCTGATGGCTGCGACCAACCGCATCCACTGCGTCGTGGGAATGCTCGTGTGGACCGGGCACGAGGTGGCGATCAATCCACTCTCGCTCCTGCTCGAGCACTCACGGGGTCTGAGCCTCGTCAGGCTCAGGTGATGGGGACGAGAGCAGATGTGTGTTGGCCCTTCGACAAGCTCACGGCAAGCTCAGGGCCACGGGAGGGGACGAGCTAGTCGCAGCCGCAGCCGTCCTGCCAGTTGGAGGGCAGGGTGGCCCACACGCCGTCGAGCACGTTGCACAGCTCGCCGACGCACACGCCCTGCTCGCAGAAGACCCAGTTGTCGAAGTCGCCGGACTGCATGTAGAGGCTGAAGTCCGCCTGGGTCACGCCGGGAACGCACTGGCCAGCGTCCCAGTAGAAGAAGCCGAGCGAGCCCGCGTGGTCCACGAGGCGCTGGACGTAGGTCGTGGAGACGTCATCGCAGCGCTGCGCCGGCTCGCCGTCGATCTGGAAGGTGCAGCGACCGTCGGGGGCGATGTTCAGCGTGCGCTCGGGGCAGCACGCGCTGTAGCTGTACTTGATCTGGTAGCCGGGGTCGCAGTCCTCGATGTCCACGTCCATGCACTGACCCACGATGCAGCGGTCGTCGCGGCAGGGGTCGCCGTCGCATCCGCCGGGCACGTCGCAGGCATCGTCCTCGCGGCAGTCGTCGTCCATGAGGCAGTCGGGCCCCACGGCGGTGATGTCGGGATTGTGGTGGCCCGTGCCCTCGACCGATGACTCGGGAGGCGTGACCTCGGTCACTCCCTCGAGGCCTCCGTGCTCGTAGCCGGGCGGCACGATCGTCGTCTCGCATGCGACGAGTCCCATCGAGAGGATGACTGCGAGTGCCAGGATGTTGGACGTCTTCATCGCTTCACCTCGTTCACGTGGCTGGAGTCCGTGTACCGGGAAAGGTCCCCTCATCTGGGGCGTACATATATCCTGATTGGATTTATTTGCAAGTACTAGATCGGTTCCCCTTGAGGATAATTTCCAGATTTCGGCTTCGTTTCGATCTGGGGCAGATATCTCGATTGATATCAGGGTGTTGGCAGACCGGTCCTTGTGATGCAGTGGATAGTATATCT
>JAFDER010000204.1 GCA_019310245.1 Deltaproteobacteria bacterium | reverse complement strand
GTGATCCTGGTGCCCCACCCCACCCTGAAGACGTGCCCGCGCCAGTTGATCTTGTCGTTGAACAGGCTCGTGACGAGCACGAGAGCGTGAAGCACGTCCTTGAGCGGCTTGAGCAGCACGGAGTAGGCCGGGAGCGGCCTGCCCTCGCGCACGATGAAGCTGGTCACCTGCTCCACCAGGGCGAACACCGCGAGCAGGCCCAGCGGCGCGAGGGCGGCGCCGGGATCCAGGGCCGCCCAGATAGCGAGCCAGATCGTGGGGATCGTCACCAGCTCGAGCAGGCAGGAGGCCGGATTGATCCGCCACCTCATCGCAAGCCAGCGGTAGTGCCGATCCAGGAAGCCGTAGACCCTCGTCCGGCTGTTGAAGTTCTCCACCTTGTCGCCGGTCAGGACGACGCGCCAGCCCTTGCGGGCCAGCCGGAAGCCCAGAAGGTAATCCTCGGCCAGGTAGCCGCCGAGCGACTCGAGCCCGCCCACGTCCCTGAGCGCGCTCATCCTCATGGCCATCGACTTGCCGATCACGGACGTGAACCGGATGACCGCGCTGGTCCAGGACTGGGCCAGGGCGATGTACCCGTTGAGGTGCTGGTGCTCCAGCGTGGCGCCCAGGCTCTCCTCCCCCACGCCCACGATGATGTTGGTGACCACGGCGACCTTCGCGTCATCGAACGCGGGCATCGTGCGGCTCAGATAGTCCGGCCGCACGCGCACGTTCGAATCCGAGATCACGATGAACTCGCTCCTGATCGTCGCGAGCAGCCTGACCAGTGTGCGCACCTTGGGATTGATCACGCTCTCGTCCTGCCCTCCAACGACGAGCCTCGCCCTGACGCCGGGGTGGACCTCCATGAGGCTCTGGACGACAGGGATCACTGGGTCGTCCTCGTCCGCGACCCCGAACGCGAGCTCGTAGTCGTTGTAGTGGAGCTCGAAGAAGCTCTCGAGGTTCTCCCGGATGCCCTCATCGAGCCCCTTGAGCGGCTTGAGAACGGCCACGTGGGGGGCGAAGTCGGCGGACCCCACCCTACGCCTGTGAACGACGATGACGGCCAGCAGGCCGGAAAGGTGGATGCCCAGGACGACCAGGCAGATGATGATGACCACGCTCAAGAACCCCTCCCTCTGTCCTCCTGCCTGCGGAAGCGGATCTCCCGCACTCGCGGGGAGCGTAGTACCACGTCTCGCACAAGTAAAGAATATGGATCGTGACGAAGGCTTGAAGTTCCACTAGAATGGCCCCGAGGAGTCCATGGCAGAGAGTCCGTACACGTTCTTCGGCAGCACCGACATCGGCCAGCGGCGCAAGCTCAACGAGGACAACCTCCTCATCGACGACGACCTGGGGCTGTTCGTGGTGGCCGACGGCATGGGCGGCCACGCCGCGGGCGAGGTGGCCAGTGCCGAGAGCGTCGAGGCCATGCAGTCGATGTTCACGAACGACAGGCAGCTGATCCGCCGCATCAAGGAGAGCGATCCCCCGTCGGACGAGGACCTGCAGAAGCTCACGAGACTGCTCGAGAGCTCGATCCAGTTCGCCTGCTACCACGTGCACGGGCTGGCCGAGGTGGACGCGTCCAAGGAGGGCATGGGCACCACGATCAGCGCTCTCGTCATCGTGGGAGGCGTGGGGCTCACCGGCCAGGTGGGAGACAGCCGCGTGTACTTCATGCACGACGGGCGCGCCACACAGCTCACCGAGGACCACACGCTCGTCAACTGGCAGCTCAAGGAGGGTCTCATCACGCCGGAACAGGCCAAGCGCGCACGCAATCGCAACGTCATCACGCGGGCCGTGGGCTCGCGCGACTACGTCCAGGTCGACATCCAGTCGTTCCCCGTCCGTTCGGGCGACCGGTTCATGCTCTGCTCGGACGGGCAGCACGAGTACGTGGAACTCGAGGAGATCGCCACGGTGCTCGAGCTCGAGCCCGAGGCCGCTTGCCATCGCCTCATCAAGATCGCCAACGAGCGCGGGGGCAAGGACAACATCACGAACATCGTGGTGAACCTCACGTAGAACCTCCGCTACCCTGAGCCTGTCGAAGGGCAGCTCGCTCCGCACGCATGAGCGGACATGTGTGCGGGGCGCTCCGCCACCCGGGGGGAACTTCAGGGTGGCTTCGACCCCGCACCCTGCCCGCTCTGTTGCCCCACTCGGCCTGAGCCCTGAGCCTGTCGAAGGGCCAGGTGCCGATGAACCAGGAGGTCGTATCAGCCGGATAAGGCGAGGCTCAGGGGTCGTGCCTCGAGATCCCCAGCGCCTTGATCTTCTTGTGCAGGTTGGTGCGCTCGATCCCGAGCGACCGGGCCGTGGAGGAGATGTTCCAGTCGTTCTCCTTGAGCTTGAACTGGATGAACTTCTTCTCCATCTCCTCGCGAAACTCCCTCAGGCCGAGATCGGCGTACTCCTCCACGTTGCCGGAGCGCTCCGAGGGCGGGCGGAAGATGAAGTCGGGCAGGTCGGCCGGTGTGAGCATGTCGCCGCCCAGGATGGCCATCCTCTCGATGACGTTCTTGAGCTCGCGCACGTTGCCGGGCCAGTGGTGCAGGCAGAGGCGGTCGAGCACCTCGGGCGAGACGGTCCGTCTGCCCACGCCGTTCTCACGCGCGAACTCGTCGAGGAAGTGCTCGACGAGAATCGGCACGTCCTCCTTGTGCTCGCGCAGCGGCGGGACATGGCTGCGGATGACGTTGAGCCTGAAGTACAGGTCCTCCCGGAACCGCCCCTGGTGCACCTCCTCCTCGATGTCCTTGTTCGTGGCGGCGATCACGCGCACGTCCACGCTCACGACGCTCTCGCCTCCGACGCGGGTGATCTCGCCCGACTGCAGTGCCCTGAGGACCTTTGCCTGCGCCGACGGGCTCATGTCGCCGATCTCGTCGAGGAACAGCGTCCCGCCCGAGGCCAGCTCGAACTGGCCCTTCTTGGTGCCGGCGGCGCCCGTGAAGGCGCCCTTCTCGTACCCGAACAGCTCGCTCTCGATGAGCTCGCCCGGAATGGCCGCGCAGTTGACCTTGACGAAGCGGCGGTTTGCGCGGGGGCTCAGCCTGTGGATCGCCCAGGCCACGAGCTCCTTGCCCACGCCGCTCTCCCCGGTGATGAGCACGCGGCCCTTGGTGGGGGCCACCTTCTCGATCTCGGCGAAGAGGTGCTTGAGGGAGGCGGAGTCGCCGACCATCCTGTAGCGCGAGGCGAGCCTCTCGCGCATATCGCGCACCTCGCCCTCGAGCATGTACGTGGCCAGGAGATTCTTGACCGTGATGACGACGCGGTCGCGGTCCAGCGGCTTCTCCAGAAAGTCCACGGCGCCCTTCTTGACCGCCTCCACGGCGTCGCCCAGGACGGCGTGGCCGGAGATCATCACGATGGGAACGGTGGACCCCACGTGCTCCACCTCGCGCACGCGGCGCATCGTCTCGATCCCGTCGATCCCCGGCAGCTTGAGGTCGAGGAGCATGATGTCCGGGTAAAGCCCCGCCCTGAGCCGCTCGAGCGCGGATTCGCCGCTCGATGCCGTCACCACGTCGAAGCCCTCGCCGCCGAGGATCATGCGCAGCGACCTCAGGATGTTCTTCTCGTCGTCGACGACGAAGACCGTGCCGAGAGTGCGGCCCCCGGATTCCTCTTCCATGGGGCGGATCCTATACCCCGGACACAGGCATGGCAATGTAGGCAAGGGATTTTGCGCATCAGTGCCGGACATTGTAGTCTCCCGTTCATGGCAGTCATCGTCCAGAAGTACGGCGGAAGCAGCGTCGCGGACATCGACAAGATCCGGAAGGTGGCCGGGATGGTGGCGGCGGTCCGCCGCGAGGGCTACGACATGGCGGTCGTGGTCTCGGCCATGGGCAAGACCACCGACGAGCTGCTCGCCATGGCCAGGAGCATCTCGCCGACGCCGAAGAAGCGGGAGCTGGACATGCTCTTCTCGACGGGCGAGAGGATCACGATGGCCCTGCTCGCCATGGCGCTCGAGGAGCAGGGGGTGGAATCGATCTCGCTCACGGGCTCGCAGTGCGGGATCATCACCAACGCCAGGCACACGGACGCGAGGGTGATCGAGGTCAGGCCGTTCCGGGTTCAGGACGAGATGGCACGGGGCAAGGTGGTCATCGTCGGCGGGTTCCAGGGCGTGAGCTACAAGCGCGACGTGACGACGCTGGGACGGGGAGGCTCCGATACGACGGCCACCGCCCTGGCGGCGGCGCTGGGCGCCGAGCGGTGCGAGGTCTACTCGGACGTGGACGGCGTGTACACCGCGGATCCATCGGCCGTCGAGGACGCACGGCACCTGCCGCAGATCTCGTACCAGGAGATGCAGGAGATGAGCCGCGCCGGGGCGAAGGTACTGGCCGCACAGGCGGTCGAGTTCGCCAAGAACGCGGGCATCGCCATCTACACCCGCTCGGCCTTCGAGCCCGGCAGGGAGACGGTGGTCAGGACCATGCCGCCCGGCACGCCGCGCGGCGTGCGCGCCGTGGTGAGCGAGCGCGACGTCATCCGCGTGAGGGTACGCGGGGCATGCGCGGCCGGCAGGTTCGCCGAGCTGCTCGCGATCTTCGAGGAGGCGCGCGTCCCGGTGAAGGAGCTGAGCGCCACCACGCTCGAGGAGGAGATCTCGTGGTCCCGCGCCTCGTTCGTGATCTCGCGCACCAACCTGCACAACTGGCCGACGGTCCTCGAAATGCTGCGCGAGCGGGCCGGCGACGAGGTGGAGATCGACGACGGACTGGCCGCGGTATCGCTGATCGGAGAGGGCATCAACAACGACAACTCGACCCTCATCGCAACGCTCAACCTCCTCGGCGACAGGGGCGTGGCCGTGCTCGGCGTCGCGACCACCAGCTTCCGCATCTCGTGCCTCGTCCAGGAAAGCGGGATCGACGAGGTGGTGCGCGCCTGCCACGAGCGCTGGATCGAGCAGCAGGTCCCCTGAAGCCTGCGTGTTCGTCCTTGCGCGTGGAGGTACGGGGCGGTCACGCCACCCGGTGAGGCTGCTTGTCGCGATCAGAAGAGGCGTTCCAGGGCCGAGGCGTGCGTCACGGACGCGAAGCCCGCGTCGAGCAGGACGCGCAGCACGGCCCGGAACGTGGCCGTCTTCTCGTCGACGGCCACGCGTACGTCGGGCTGGTAGCCGCTCAGCACGTCCAGGCCGTCGCCCCTGTCGTCCATGAGATCGATGGCATGGAACTCGAGCCCCACCCAGCGGCCGCGTGCGGCGATGCGTGCCATCATGACGGACCTGGATCTGCCCGCAAGCGAGAGCGTTGTCCCGATGAACGGGACGCGGACGACCGGCAGGACGGAGCAGGGAAGCTCGGGCAGGCCGTTTCCCTCGCGCCAGTAGCTGCGCCCCATCCTGTAGGGCCTGCCGGGAGAGAGGGTCATGCCGGGATGGCCGGCCACCGAGAGGCTCTTCCTGCCCGTCGCGCGCATCCAGGTCATGACGCCCACCTTGGCGAGGTAGTAGGCCGGCGAGGGAAGGAGCGAGGCGTCGTACGCGTAGCCCAGCTCCTCGAGCACCGAGACGATCCCGTCGTTGATGTGGTAGCCGGGAGCACGAAACCCGCGCGGGCCCTGGCCGCCCGCCTCGCGGATGCGCTCGGCCGCCGAACGGATCTCGTCGCGCACGGCGTCGGGGCCGAGCCTGGAGAAGGCGTAGGGGTGCGTCATCGTGTGGTTCGCAGCCTCGTGGCCCCGCGTGCAGGCATCGGCGAGGATGCTGGCACACCGGGACCGCTCGAGATCGCGGCCCACGGCGAAGAGCGTGGCCTTGACGCCGAGCTCGTCGAAGAGCGAGAGGAACCTCGCGAGGCCTCGCGTGTAGTGCCTGTCGGCCAGGCTCTCGCCCGGCGCGGGCAGCCCGTGGATCTCGTGGTAGCAGCCCGGACCGTCCAGGTCCACGGACACGCACAGCAGACGTTCGCGCGCCATGCGCCGCACCCTACCACAACTGCTCCGGGATCACCTTCCGGTCGTCGTCAGGGCAAAAAAATAAGGCTCTGTGAGCGAGGTTGGGGGGGGACCTTCTCAACAGAGCCTTAAACACTAACTGCCGGTTTCTATACGCAAGTGACATGCCATCGATCGGAGCCGTGGCTGGATAAATCACAACCCGTTGAATTCCTTGAGGACAAGTCCGGGATTGGATGTGGGATCAGGGCCAGACGTATCCGCCTGAACCACGCCAGGAAAGGAAATCTCAAAAGCGGATTTGCTTTTGCAGGCTCCAATGCCTACAGGGTTAAAGAAATCATATCAGTG
>JAFDER010000203.1 GCA_019310245.1 Deltaproteobacteria bacterium | reverse complement strand
GGACTCGCCGTTGAGCGTGACCTCAGCTCCGGGCGGCGTGCTCGTGATCTGCACATCGCCGGGCGTGGCCTTGAGCTCCTCGAGCTTCTCCTTGACCGTCACGATGTTCCCGGCACCGGGCTTCTCCTCGATGTACTTCTCGAGGTAGTTGACCGCCTCCTGGAAGTTCTCGAGCTTCTCGTAGCAGCTCGAGATCGAGATGTAGACGCCCGGGTTCGGCATCGCGTTGTAGGCTCCCAGAAAGTCCTCCAGCGACCCCTGGTAGTCGCCCTTCTCGTGACGCACCTTGCCCCGCTTGTAGTAGGCCTTGGCCTTTTCCTTGGAATCCTCGATGGTTGAGGGATCGACCTCCTTGGCCGCACCCTCTGCGGACTTGGCGCCCTTGCCCTTCTTCGCCTTGCCCTTCTTCTGGGCCATGACGGGGGTCGCCGCCATGAGCAGCGCCGCCACCATCCCGATCATGGTCAACGATCTCGTGGCCATGTGATCGCCTCCTTGAATGATAAAGAGCGGTCCTTCCGCTCTCTCAACCCAGGTTAATATCACATCTCGGGCGTTGTCAATGAGCCCGGAACCGCTTGATTTCACGACGGGAGGAGCCGGCGGCCCGGCACTGCCACGGCACCTGCATGTAAGTACCAGAACTCATTCTTGATCTTTGTCACACGCACCGATAATAATGGCGCGAGACACGAGGCTTGGCGCCCTGCCCCCGTGGGTGGGGCTAGAGGTGTGTGATGGCGAGGGCAACGGGCGCGGTGAAGCGGAAACCAGAAAAGCGGGACGACAGGCAGCTCTCACTGGTCCCGGTGAGTTCACCGAAGAAGAGCGCGAAGCCACGGCCGGAGGGCCGCTCCGGCAAACCGGCGAAGGCGACCAGGCCCGGCGGGAAGAAGCGCCGCCGGGCAACGGCCGAGAGCCTCGCGACGAAGCAGAGGGACATCTCCGTGGCCGAGTTCTTCACGAAGAACCGGCACCTGCTCGGCTTCGACAACCCCACGAAGGCGCTCCTGACGACCACGAAGGAGGCCGTGGACAACGCGCTCGACGCCTGCGAGGACGCCGGGATCCTGCCCGACGTGCACGTGACGATCACGCAGCTGAACGGAGGCGAGCGCTTCCGCGTCACGGTCAAGGACAACGGTCCGGGGATCGTCAAGGCCCAGATCCCCAAGATCTTCGGCAAGCTCCTGTACGGCTCCAGGTTCCACACCCTCAGGCAGGCGCGCGGCCAGCAGGGCATCGGGATCAGCGCCGCGGGCATGTACGGCCAGCTCACCACGGGCGTGCCGATCAGGATCGTCTCGCGCACGAAGCGCTCCACGCCGGCGAACCTCTACACGCTGCGGATCGACACGCAGAAGAACAGGCCCGAGATCCTCGAGGAGTCCCAGGTCGACGTCGAGGACTGGGACCACGGCACCGAGGTCGGGATCGAGCTGGAGGCCGTCTACCGCAAGGGGCCACACTCCGTCGACTCCTACGTGGAGCAGACGGCCGTGGCCAACCCCCACGCCACGATCCGCTACGAGAGCCCGGACGGCGAGGTGATGATCTACGACAGCACGACCACGGACCTGCCGCCCGAGCCCCGGGAGATGAAGCCCCACCCCTACGGCGTGGAGCTCGGTCTGCTGCTGAGGATCTTCCAGGCCTCGCGCGGTCTCACGCTCAAGGGCGCGCTGCAGAACAACTTCTCGCGCGTCTCCGCGCGCGTCGCCGACGATATCTGCAAGCAGGCGAACGTCAGGGGATCGCTCCGGGCCACGCGGCTCGCGGGCGACGACGTGGAGGCCGTCTACAGGGCGATCCAGAGCGTGAAGATCATGGCTCCGCCCTCGAGCTCGGTGGTGCCGATCGGCGAGGATCTCATCATCGCGGGCCTCAAGCGCAGGTACAACGCAGCGTTCTACTTCTCCTGCACCCGCCGCCCGTCGGTCTACCGCGGGAACCCGTTCGTCATCGAGGCGGGGGTCGCCCTCGGCGGCGATCTGTCCGCCGATGGGCCGGCCCAGGTGATGCGCTTCGCCAACCGCGTGCCCCTGCAGTACCAGAAGGGCGGATGCGGCATCACGGCGGCGGTCACGGAGACCTCCTGGAAGAACTACGGGATCCACCAGCCCCGGGGCTCTCTTCCCATCGGCCCCATGGCGATCTTCGTGCACATGGCGTCGGCATGGGTCCCGTTCACGAGCGAGAGCAAGGAGGCGATCGCCCACTACCCGGAGATCATCTCCGAGATCAAGCACGCCCTGCAGTCCTGCGGGAGGCAGATGGGAAGGCACCTGCGCGCCGTCAAGCGCGAGGGCGAGGAGGCCCGCAAGAGGCAGTACATCGAGAAGTACCTGCCCCACATCGGCATCGCCCTGAAGGACATGCTGGGACTGACGGACAGACAGAGGGACGCGATCAACGGCAAGCTCGAGCGGCTCTTCGAGAAGAAGGCGCGCTGAGCGAAGGAGCATTCGATGCCACGCGCAGCCACCGGCACAAAGACGAGAAGGCGCAAGCCCTCGGCCAAGTTCTCGGTCGGCACGATCAAGGGCGCGGCCAGGGACATCCAGGGCCTGATCCAGAGGGGCAAGATGCCCTTCCTGCGGTTTCCGCAGCGATCGCTCGGAAACGTGAAGTACTCCGATAAGGTGGGCTACTTCGAGCTCGGCGGCCGCGAGGTGGAGCGCACCCTCACGGTCAACACGGTCAAGACGTTCGCCCAGACGCTCAAGATGATGGCGCTGTCGAAGGAGCTCATCGAGAAGGACGACATCGCCACCAAGAGGGAGGCCTACTACGTCTCGAAGAACTGGGACGATGCGCGCTTCGACGACCAGCCCGAGTCGGACACCGTCATGGAAGACGTGGAGGCGTTCTTCCGGGTCAACCGCGAGCAGCTGGGATTCATCCCCGAGGAGAAGGGCGGCGAGGTGGCCGGGAGGCTCAAGGTCCTCGACCGGGACAGGACCACGGGCAGGCAGCTCAAGATCGACCTCACGCGCTTCGGCTCCGGAGCCTACTCCATCCCCATCTCCGTCGAGCACCTGGGCTTCGACACGGACGCGAAGTTCATCCTGGCCATCGAGACGGCCGGCATGTTCCAGCGCCTCGTCAAGCACGACTACTGGAAGAAGGCCCGCTGCATCCTCATCTCGATGGGAGGTGTGCCCACGCGCGCATGCCGGCGCTTCATCCGCAGGCTCAGCGACGAGAAGAAGCTGCCCGTGTTCGTGTTCGTGGACTGCGACCCCTACGGCATCGCGAACATCTACCGGACGCTCAAGGTTGGCTCCGGCAACGCGGCCCACGTCAACGAGTACTTCTGCGTGCCCCAGGCCAGGTTCCTCGGGATCACGCCCGACGACATCGAGAGCTACGACCTGCCCACCCACCCCCTCAAGGAGGTGGACATCAAACGAGCCGAGGACGCCCTCAAGAACGACCCCTTCTTCAGGCACCACAAGCCGTGGCAGAAGGCGATCAGGAAGCTCGTGAAGATGGGCGTGCGCGCCGAGCAGCAGGCGCTGGCCAAGCACGGGCTGAACTACGTGATCGAGCACTACCTGCCGCGCAAGCTGCGCAAGAGGGAGGCGTTCCTGCCATGAGGCGCAGAGGGGGCCTCGTCGTTTGGGCCGCGGCTGCGATGCTCGTCCTCGCGGGCTGCCCCAAGAGAAACGTGCCGACGGCCTCGGCATACGACCTTCCCGTCAAGACCTCCGGCGGCATCGAGGACGCCGAGAGCAAGCCGGCCGTTCCGCTCACGATCTCCATCGAGACGGTGGACCCTGCCGACGACCCCGACCTGGCCGCCCTGATCGAGAACGCCGTCGCGTTCGACCACTACTCCGACCTGAACGCCTGCGAGTCGGGCGCCGGGTGGGAGACGGGCTTCCAGGTCGGCTCCATCGGGGTGGGGTTCGTCCTCATGCCCGACGGCTCCACCGAGGAGGTGTCCCTCGTCCTGAGCGCCGGGGGGCCATCGGAGGCCTTCACCTCGTGCCTCGTGCAGTCCGTCGAGGCCATGGTACTGACGGGCGTGGCCCTCGAGGCGCCCGCCACGCTGCACCTCATGCTCCGCTACGGCGACTGATCAGCCGCTCCGGCGCACGTAGATGGCGAACACGGGCCTGTCCTCGAGGCACGTGGAGCAGGAGGCGTCGGGCGCGTCGTGTGCACCGAGCTTCTCGAGGTGCACGTCGAACCCGAGCGCACGGAACTCCTCCACGTGCTCGGTGAGCCTGGGATCGGAGGCCGTGAACCTGAACTCCCACCCCTCCCTGTCGAGAACGTCCTCCATGCCCTTCACCAGGAGTGGGAGATGGCGCCGGGCTTGCACGAGGCCACGCACGGGAGCTCGGGCCTGTCCCTGACGGGCTTGCACGGTCCGCAGTCGTACTCCAGGCTCTTGCGCCCGTCCGCCTTGACGGAGGCCACCTCGTCGTCGCTCAGCGGGTCGTTCTCGTCCTCGCCCACCTCGAAGATGGATGCCGGACAGGCGGCCACGCAGTCTGCGCACCCGTCGCACAGGTCGGTGTCGATCTCGATGAAGTAGTCACCCGATCCGTCCCTGTAGCCGTAGTTTGCCTTCATGCGAGCGACTTCTTCCTGCCCTTGCCCTTCTTGACAAGGGCCTGGCCGAACAGGGCCGCTCCGAGTGCGCCCGCGATCTGCGTGTCGTATCTCGTGTCGAGGATCTCGAGGCCGAGCTCCTTCTCCAGCCTCCTGGTGATGCCCCTGTTCTTGGCGATGCCACCGGTGATGGCGAAGTCCTTCTCGACCCCGATGCGCTCGAGGAGCGAGACGATCCTGTGTGCCATCGCCGAGCAGTAGGCCGCAAGGACCATCTCCTTGTCCCAGCCCGAGCGCAGGAGGCTCGTGGCCTCGCTCTTGGCGAACACGACACAGGTGGAGCTGACAGGAGGCGGTTCCTTCTCGACCTCGAGGCTCATGTCACCGACCTCCTCGATGGAGACGCCGAGCAGGTCCGCGAACACCTCCATCCCTCGCCCCGTACCAGCGGCGCACTTGTCGTTCATGAGGAACCGGGTGACCTTGCCCCTGGCGTCGGTGTGGATGGCCTTGCAGTCCTGGCCGCCCATGTCGAGCACAGTACGGACGGTGCCGCCGTACATGTAGTTGGCCCCGCGGCCATGGCAGGCGATCTCGGTGATCGCGCGGTCGGTGAAGGGCACGTTCACGCGGCCGTACCCCGTAGCGATTGCGTAGTGCAGGTCGTCCATGGTCATGCCCGTGCCCTCGAGAGCCCACATCATGGCCTTGCCCGCGCTGCCGGGGCTGTTCGATCCGGTGCGCTGGTTGGAGAACGCATACAGCTCGTCGTCCACGACGATCACGGCCTGGGAGCTCACCGAGCCCACGTCCACGCCGGCGGTGATGATCTTGCCCTTGCGCCAGTCGATCTCGTCCGACTTCCAGTTGTACTCCTTCCAGCGCCAGAACTCCTTCTTCTCCCCGCTCGCCTGCGCGCTCATGACCTACCCCTTCTCGGCAGCCGCGAGTGCCGCACCGAGCGCACCGACGAACTCGGGATTGTCGGGGACGATCACGTCCCTCTGCATGCCCCGCTCGAGCGAGTCGTGAAAGCCCGCGTTGTATGCCACGCCGCCCACGAGAGCCACCTTTTCCTCGATGCCGATGCGCCGCACCATGGACACGATCCGGCTCGAGATGGAGTCATGGACGGCCCGGGCGATGTCCTGCTTTGGCGTGCCCGAGTGCACGAGGCTGACCACCTCGCTCTCGGCGAACACGGCGCACTGCGCGTTCATGGGGAGGGTCTTCTCGCTCCCGAGCGAGATCTGGCCGAACTCCTCGAGCGTCACCTCGATGGCGCGCGCCATGGCCTCGGTGAACGCGCCCGAGCCGGCGGCGCACTTCTCGTTCACCACGAAGTCGACCACGCTGCCGCTGTCGCCCACCTTCACGCCGCGGCCCTCCTCGGCCCCCACGTCGATGACGGTCCTGACGTCGGGATGCAGGTGGTGGATGCCCTTGGCCGCAGCGGTCACCTCGGTGATCTCGCCGTCCGCGGCAACGTCCTTCCGGCCCGCACCCGTGGCCACCTTCGCGCTCAGTTCGCCCGACTTCACCTGGGCATCGCTCAAGGCGGCGGCGACGGCCTTCTCGGCGGCGGCCGCGGGATCGAAGCCGGTGCGCTCCTGTGTCCTGGCAACCACATCGCCGTCCTCGAGGACGACGACCTTGACGTTCATGGCTCCGATGTCGATTCCAGCGGTGATCATGGTCTCGATTCCCTCTCCAGCGCC
>JAFDER010000022.1 GCA_019310245.1 Deltaproteobacteria bacterium | reverse complement strand
GGCTTCGAACTTGTGCACGATGTCGGGCGAGGCGATCTTCATGGCCACGGGAACGCCCACCTCCTCGATGGCGGCCTCGACCTCGGAGAGGTCCTTGACGAGGCGGCCCTTGAGAACGGGGAAGCCGTAGACCTGCAGGATCTCGTTGGCCTCGTGCTCGGGCATGAAGTGTCTCTGCCTGCCTTCCAGCCTCCTCCTGATGATCTGCGCGGCGGCGTCCTTGTCCGCGGCCACGCGCCTGACCTCGCGCTTGGGCAATGTCAGCTGCTTGCCGAACTTCTGCATCGCGGCCATTGCCCGCACGGCCGCCTCGGGGAACACGTAGTTGGGGATGCCGTGGTTCTCGAGGTAGCGCACGCCCTCTGACACGTCCACGATGCCCATGAAGGAGCACAGGATGGGCTTGTCCGAGCCGCCGGTCACCCTGACCACCATCTCCGCCGTCTCGAGCACGTCCGTCATGGCCGTGGGCGTGAGGATCACGATCGCCGCGTCCACGCCGTCGTCGTCCAGGATGGCGCCGAGCGCGGCCCCGTAACGCTCGTGGTCGGCGTCCCCGATCACGTCGACCGGGTTGTTGATGGCCGCCGTGGGAGGCAGGGACTCCTCGAGCTTGCCGAGCGTGCTCTCGGAGAACGAGGCCAGCTCGAGGCCGTGCCTGACCGCGGCGTCGGTCGTCATGATGCCCGGCCCGCCCGCGTTGGTGATGATGGCGATGCGCTTGCCGCGCGGCACGGGCTGGCGCGAGAACGCGATGGCGTAGTTGAACAGCTCGTTGATCGACTCCACCCGCATGATGCCGCTCTGCGTGAAGATGGCGTCATAGGCGAGATCGGAGCCGGCCAGGGATCCGGTGTGCGAGGCGGCCGCCCTGGCGCCCTCGGCCGAGCGCCCGGACTTCACGGCCAGGATCGGCTTGTGGGCATCCCACGTGATCTCGCGGCACACCTCGATGAAGCGGTGGCCGTCCGAGATGTCCTCGAGGTACATCAGGATGACGTGCGTGTCGGAATCGTCGCGCAGGTACTCGAGCAGATCGACCTCGTTCACGTCCGCCTTGTTGCCGAAGGAGATGAACTTGGAGAACCCGATGTTCCTGCCCTCGGCGTAGTCGAGCACCGACGTGCACAGGGCGCCCGACTGGGAGATGAAGCCGATCCCGCCATGCTTCGGGTTCTTGTTCGCGAAGCTGGCGTTCAGCCGGACGGAGGGGTCCGTGTTCATCACGCCCAGGCAGTTGGGGCCGATCATCCTGATCCCGTGGCTCCAGACCTTCTCCTTGAGCTGGTTCTCGAGCTCCACGCCCTGCCCGCCCGTCTCCTTGAACCCGGCCGTGATCACGACGAGGCCCCTGACCCCCTTCTCCGCCGCCTGGTCGACCACCTCCGGGACGACCGCGGAGGGGACGATGATGACGGCCATGTCCACGTCGTCGGGGATGTCGAGAAGCGAGGGATAGGAGCGCACGCCGCACACGGACTTGGTCCTGGGATTGACGGGATAGACGACCCCCTGGAACCGGGCGTTGAGCAGGTTGTCGAACACGGCGATGCCAACGGAGCCGGCACGGTCCGTTGCGCCCACCACCGCGATCGACTTGGGGCTGAGGATTGAGCTGATTCCTTCGGACATGTGAGCCTCCCGGTTCCTGATGCACATGATCCACGTTATCCGGCCGGATGCCAACACCTATGTCGGGAGTGCCCGACGTTGTAAGATCCCCCCCGATGTCCCTGTACGACAACGCGGCCGTGCTCGTGGCGCTCGTCGCCGCACTGGGCTACTTCAACCACAGGGTCCTGAAGCTGCCCACCACGATAGGCCTGGTCGTCATCGCCCTGGTCTCCTCGCTCGTCGTCCTGGGCATCGACCTGCTGAGCCCCTCGTGGCACCTGCGCGAGATGCTCGCCGGGTACGTCACGGACATCGACTTCAACAAGACCCTGATGTACGGGATGCTCTCGTTCCTGCTCTTCGCGGGGGCCCTGCACACTGACCTGAACACCCTTCTCGAGAGGCGCTACACCGTGGCGCTGCTGGCCACGGGGGGGGTCTTTCTCTCGACGTTCCTCGTGGGCACGGCCGCGTGGCTCATCCTGCCGCTGATCGGCCTGGACCTGCCCTACGTCGTGTGCCTCGTGTTCGGAGCGCTCATCTCGCCCACCGATCCCATCGCGGTGCTGGGGATGCTCAAGAGGGCGGGAGCCCCGCCGCGCCTCTCGGCGATCATCGCGGGCGAGTCGCTGTTCAACGACGGCGTGGGCGTGGTGCTGTTCATCGTGCTGGCGACCGTGGCCGGGCTATCCGGCGGCCACGAGGCACCCGGAGCGGTCACGGTCGCCGTGCTGTTCGCCGGGGAGGTGGGAGGCGGCGTCGTGCTCGGCCTGGTGCTCGGCATCGTCGCGTACCACGCCCTCAAGAGCATCGACGAGCACATCCTCGAGGTCCAGATCACGCTGGCGCTCGTCATGCTGGCGACCGTGGTCTCGGACAAGCTCCACGTCTCGGGACCGATCGCCGTGGTGCTCGCGGGCCTGCTCCTGGGCAACCACGGCAAGCGCTTCGCGATGAGCGAGAACACGATCGACCACATGCAGAAGTTCTGGGACATGCTCGACGAGATCCTCAACGCCGTGCTCTTCCTGCTCATCGGCCTCGAGGTCTTCGCCGTCTCCCTCTCGCCCATGAACCTGCTGGCCGGGGCGATCCTCGTGCCCGTCGTGCTGGCAGCGCGCACCGTGAGCGTCGCGATCCCGGTCACCATCATGGGCCTGTGGCGCTCGTTCGACCGCGGAACGGTGCCCATCCTCGTCTGGAGCGGGCTGAGGGGAGGCATCAGCGTGGCGCTCGTGCTGAGCCTCCCGCCCTTCGCGGGCAAGGACTCCCTCGTGACGGCCGTGTACGTGATCGTGCTCTTCTCGATCCTCGCCCAGGGCCTCACCGTGAAGCCCCTGGTTTCGCGGCTCCTGTCCCGGTCCTGAGCTTGTTGACAAGACCCGGCGGCGTGCAAAGATGCACCTCCGGGCACAGCCCGGGGGAGGTCCCATGCTCAAGACCGAGACGTATAGAGAAAGACGCTCGAAGCTCCGCGCTGCCCTGAAGGACGGTGTGGTTCTCTGGCTGGGCAACGCGCTCCAGCCGCGCACCTACCCGGCCAACACGTACCCCTTCAGGCAGAACAGCCATTTTCTCTACTACGCGGGGCTCTCGGACCCGGACCTGGCCGTCCTGAGCTGGGTCCAGGAGGAGCGCGACGTCCTGTTCGCCACGCCGCTCACGATCGACGACATCATCTGGGACGGACCCCTGCCCACCGGCGAGGAGCGGGCCGTCCGCGCGGGCATCGCCGAGACCGCACCGCTGGCGGACCTGGCCTCAACGCTCGAGGACCTGCGGGGCAAGGGAGTCACGGTCCACTACGTGGCCCCGTTCCAGGCCGATGCGATCGCGCGGATGGCAGGGCTCCTCGGCATGGAGCCCTCGGCCGTTGCGGGCGGAGAGTCGCTGCCGCTCAAGCGCACCGTGGTGGACCACCGCCTGCACAAGAGCGAGGAGGAGGTCGCGGAGATCGAGGACGCGCTCGAGGTGACGAGCAGGATGTACAGCGCGGCCATGGGCGTGACGCGGCCAGGCCTGCTCGAGATGCAGGTCGCGGGCGCCATGCAGGGCGTGGCCCTTGCCTCGGACCGACGCCAGTGCTTCGAGCCCATCGTGACCGTGCGGGGCCAGATCCTGCACAACGAGACGTACGGGGGCACCCTCGAGGAGGGTCAGCTGCTCATGATGGACTCCGGCGCGGAGTCGCCCTCCGGCTACGCGTCGGACATCACGCGGGTCGCACCGGTGAGCGGCGCCTTCACCGCGAAGCAGCGCGACATCTACGACATCGTCCACGCCATGCAGGCCGGCGCCATCAAGGCGGCGCGGCCGGGAATCACGAACCTGGAGCTGCACCTGGGAGCCGCCCGCACGTGCGCGCGGGGCCTCGTCGATCTCGGCCTCATGAGGGGCGATCCCGATGCGGCGGTCGAGGCGGGGGCCCACGCGATGTTCTTCCCGCACGGCCTGGGGCACGTGATGGGGCTGGACGTGCACGACATGGAGGACCTGGGCGACATCGTGGGCTACGGCGAGGGAGTGGAGCGCTCGACGCAGTTCGGGCTGGGCTTCCTGCGCATGGCCCGCGAGCTCGAGCCCGGGTACGTGTTCACCGTCGAGCCCGGCATCTACTTCGTCCCGGCGCTCATCGACAAGTGGCGCTCCGGGGGACTGCACGCCGATTTCATCGTCTACGACAGGGTCGAGGAGTTCCGCACGTTCGGAGGCATCCGGATCGAGGACGACATCCTCGTCACGCAGGACGGCCACAGGATCCTCGGCCCTCACATCCCGAGGACGGCGGACGAGGTGGAGGCCGCGACGGGGTCGCTGGCCTGACTTGCACGTCGACGGGCGAAAGAGCCCGTGATACCCTGCAGGGCCGATGGAACTCAAGGCGGCGAACTTTCTCGAGAGCTTCCGGCAGACGATCGAGAGGACGCCTCCGCCCTCGTTCCACGACTCCTGCAAGAACTCCTCGGCCTACTGGACGTGGCGGGTGCTCAACGCCGGCGTGGACACGGGCAAGAGCCTCGGCGGGTACACGGTCCTGCCGCCCAAGCTCGTCTTCAACCTGAGGGCCCGGCGCATCACGAGCCGGCCGGGCGAGGACGACATCGACGTGGCCCGCCTTCCCCTTCCCGTGAGCGTCGCCTGGCTGCGGGACCGCGTGTTCAGCCTGGAGGACTACAAGCGGGGCCACACGGGGATCGTGGCCGCGTTCGAGTGCACCTGGGGATCGCGCAATCCATACCACGTCAGGAAGGGACGGCTGAACTGGACGGACGTGCGCACCATCATGGGCACGTTCTCCAAGCTCGCGTTCATCAAGGCCCCCGTCAAGGTCATGGCCTTCACGACGCGGCAGATGCCCGAATCGGGCGGGGACAACTGGGAGTTCCTCATCAACCTGATGCAGGCCCAGGCCCAGGCCGTGTTCCGCTACTACCCCGTGGAGGAGGAGTACCTCTTCCTCTCGTGGCCACACGGCACGTCCACGCTGGAGACCTTCCGCGCCAAGGTCGTCAAGACCGGGATCGAGGGAGGCAAGCGCTCCAGGACCCGCAACGTCTGAGGATCAGGGGCCGGTGAGCGTGATCGTGGATCCGATGTCGTTGGAGTAGCCCGCGGCCCCGCAGCCGCTGCCCACCTGGCGGGTGGTCTCGTAGCGGATGACGTACGTGGGCCCCGAGATCGACGAGAACGTGTAGGTCCTGTCGATCGTCGCGTCGGTGCTGCGGATCGAGAAGCTGCCCACGGTGGTGGTGTTTATCTTCACGCTCACGTCCTGCGTGTCGCAGGTCAGCCCGTTGTAGTCGACGACGAGATGGACGTCGACCTGGCTGATGGAGGAGAGCATGCTGGTGCGCGTGCCCTCCACGTAGTCGCCTATCCTCCAGAAATAGGCGCCGCTGCCCGCCCCGACGCGGGTGTCGCCCGCCGAGGGCAGGTCGAACGTCTCCGCGGGGATGAAGACCGGGAAGCAAGAGCCGGACACGCACGCCTCGCCGCCGGCGCAGGCGGCGCCGCACGAGCCGCAGTTGAGCGGATCGCTCGACGTGTCCGAGCAGGTCCCGGAGCACTCGACGAGGGGAGAGGCGCAGGTGGGCGCGCAGGCTCCAGAATCGCACACCTCACCGTCGCCGCACGCCGCGTCGCAGGTCCCGCAGTTGAGCCTGTCCGAGTCCAGATCCCGGCACGACCCGTCGCAGTCCGTGAAGCCGCCGGGGCACGAGGTGGTGCACGTGCCGTCGTAGCACACCTCGCCCGTGAGGCAGGCCGCGCCGCAGGCGCCGCAGTTCTCCGGATCCCTCATCAGATCGCGACACGCCCCGGAGCACAGGGTCAGCCCCTCGAGGCAGGAGGTGACGCAGGAGCCCGCGTCGCAGATCTCCCCGGGACTGCAGGCGCCGTCGCAGGCGCCGCAGTGCTCGTGATCCGAGGCGAGATCGCGGCAGGACCCCGAGCAGTCCGTGTAGTCGCCCGGGCATGCGAAGGTGCAAACACCCGCGGAGCAGACCTCGCCGGCGGCGCACGCGCTGCCGCACGCACCGCAGTGAGAGGGATCGTGCTGGAGATCCCGGCAGACGCCGGAGCAGTCCTCGTACCCCTCGGGGCAGGATGGAGCGCACACCCCCTCATCGCACACGAAGCCCGCGCCGCAGGTCATGCCGCACGAGCCGCAGTTGGCGTCGTCGCTCGTCAGATCCCGGCACGTTCCCGAGCAGACCGTCATGCCCTCCCGGCACGAGAGCACGCAGGCCCCCATGTCGCACACCTGGCCGTCGTCGCAGACCGCGCCGCAGGACCCGCAGTTCTCGGGGTCCGACGTGAGGTCGCGGCAGAGTCCCCCGCAGTCGAACATCGACGAGGGGCACGTCTCGCTGCTCGCGCATCCCAGCACGAGCCAGCTCAGGACCAGCACCGCCGTGTGTCTCATCGAATGCCTCCCTGGCTCATGGACAGAGGATGATGGTGTCCGCGTCGATGCCGGAGAACGTCTGCATCGCGATCCCGCCCGGCTGGGGGGAGCCGTAGTCGTGCGTGACGGAGTTCAGGAGCGTGACGCCGTCCGACGCGTAGAGCCTGCCCGTGTAGCTGCCCCCGCCCGTGTACTCGACCTCGGCGAGGTACCAGGAGCCCGCCGTGAATGTCTGCGGCGAGGTGGACAGCTCGCTGTAGCCGTATCCCGAGTTGTTCTGGAACCGGATGTCGTTGGAGTTGGGCGCCACCACGAATGAGCGCGTGCCGGAGGAGCTTGAGGCGAAGCCGAAGTAGGCCCTGCCGCCCGTGGCCGTCTCCGGCCGCACCCACCAGGTGAGCCGCTGTCCCGACGTGGAGCCGAAGGTCAGGTCCGTGCGGTAGTGCCACATGACGTCCTCGATCCCCCGGGTGCCGTCGTGAGCGTAGGTGGTGCCCACCGTTCCGCTCGAGCCGCCGTGCGCCGTCCACGGGCTCCAGGGCCACGTGCCCGTCTCGAAGCCCTCGACGATGATGCAGGTGATGGACTCGCAGGAGCCGTCCACGCAGGCCTCGCCCATGGAGCAGGGCGACCCGCACGCGCCGCAGTTGAGCGGGTCGTGGCGCGTGTCCGAGCACGTGCCCGAGCAGTCGACGAGCGGGGAGACGCACATGACCGTGCACACGCCCGACGTGCACACCTCGCCGTCGCCGCAGGGCATATCGCAGGCGGAGCAGTTGAGCCTGTCCGAGTCAAGGTCACGGCACGTGCCCGAGCAGTCGGCGAATCCACCCGGACAGGCCGCGATGCACGAGCCGTCGTAGCACACCTCGCCGGTCAGGCACGCGTGGGCGCAGGAGCCGCAGTTCTCGGGGTCGCGCATGAGGTCCCGGCAGGCGCCCGAGCACAGCGTCAGGCCCGTGATGCAGGAGTTCATGCACGCTCCCGCTTCGCAGATCCGGCCCGAGGCGCAGGCGCTTCCGCACGCGCCGCAGTTCAGGTGATCCGTGTCCAGGTCCGCGCACGAGCCAGAGCAATCCACGTACGGCGAGGGACAGGTGAAGGAGCACGAGCCCGTGAGGCACACCTCGCCCGCTGCGCAGGCGCTGGCGCACGCGCCGCAGTTCGACGGGTCGTTCTGCAGGTTCTTGCACGTGCCCGAGCAGTTCGTGTAGCCGTCCGGGCAGTCGGGCGTGCAGGAGCCCTCGACGCATGCGAAGCCCGCGGCGCAGGTCATGCCGCAGCTCCCGCAGTTCGTCACGTCGTTCATGAGGTCGCGGCACGTGCCCGCGCACTCGGTGAGGGCCTCCTGGCAGGACAGGACGCACGCGCCGCTCGAGCAGATCTGGCCCTCGCCGCAGACCGCTCCGCAGCTCCCGCAGTTGCCATGGTCGAACATCAGGTCAGCACACACACCCCCGCAGTCGAAGGAGCCGGTGGGGCACTCCTCGCCGCCTGCGCAGCCGGCAAGGCAGAGGACAAGGGTCAGGGCTGACGTGATGTGAATACTGGATGGATGGGATGAAGGACCCATGAACGGTCCCGGGAGTGCGCTGCTACTCGAGGTCCTGGCAGGAGCCCATGACGCAGGCCTCGGTCGTCGTGCAGGTCGTCCCGCACGTGCCGCAGTTCGTGGGGTCGTAGGACATGTTGACGCACACGCCGGTGCAGATCGACAGCCCGGTGGGGCAGGACAGCGTGCAGACTGAGCTCTCGCAGCGCTCGCCGGGGTCGCAGGCCGCGTCGCATGCGCTGCAGTGGTTGTGGTCGATGGTCAGGTCGCGGCAGGACCCGGAGCAGTCCGTGAACCCGGAGGGGCAGGTCACGACGCAGCTGCCCGCGGTGCACACGGCGCCCACGCCGCACTCGTTGCCGCAGGAGCCGCAGTTCAGGTGGTCCGTGTCGAGGTCGCGGCAGGAGCCGGAGCAGTCCGTGAAGCCCTCGGGGCAGGTGGGCGTGCACACGCCGAGGACGCAGACCTCACCGCTCGCGCAGGTGGTCCCGCACGCGCTGCAGTTGTCGCGGTCGGTGGTCAGGTCGCGGCACTCGCCGCCGCAGTCCTCGAAGCCCACGGGGCAGGAGAGCTCGCACGAGCCCGAGACGCAGATCTCGCCCGCGTCGCAGGACGCGCCGCAGGTCCCGCAGTTGAACGGGTCCACCATGAGGTCCCGGCAGGCCCCGATGCACTCAGTGAAGCCGGAGGGGCACGAGGGCACGCAGTAGCGCTCGTGGCAGACTTGGCCCCCCACGCACGCGTTGCTGCACATGCCGCAGTGGTCCCGGTTGCTCGTCAGGTCGACGCAGGAGCCGCCGCAGTCCGTGAGGAAGACCGGCGTGATCTGACAGGTCACGTCGCACAGGCCGAGCGAGCAGACCTCGCCGCTGCTGCACGTGTTGGTGCACGCGCCGCAGTTGCTCCTGTCCGACATGATGTTGACGCACTTGCCGGCGCACTTGACCAGCCCGGTGGGGCAGTCATCGGGGGTACACGCGCCGAACGCGAGGACCGGCACGATGGTCAGGAGAGGGATGAGTGTTCTTGCAAGTTTCATTTCTTTCCTCCGTGGTCTCACGGGCAGAGCGTGATGGTGTCCACGCCGATGCCGCCAAAGCTGCGAATTGCAACGCCTCCGGTTCCTACGGAACCATAGTCGTAAGTTGTGGTGTTGATCAAGGTCGATCCGTCAGAATCATAGAGCCGGCCCGTGGCCACGCTCCCGGCGATGGTCACCTCGGCCAGGTACCAGTGGTCCGCCGAAAACGACTGCGTGACGCGGGCAAACGTGGAAAAGCTCCAGCTCGAGTTGTTCATGAACATGATCTCGGTGGTGTTGGGGGCGACGACGAAGCTCTTGCAACCCGTGGAGCTCGAGTCGAACCCCAGGTAGACCCGGCCCGAGCTCGAGGTGTCCGTGTGGACCCACCAGGTGAGCCTGGCGCCGCTGCCGGTGCTCACGTCCGTCCTGTAGCTCCAGCCGGCGTCCTCGAGCCCGTACGTCCCGTCGTGCGCGGCCGTTGTCGTGAGGGTGCCGCCCGAGGCATGGGCGACCCAGGGGCTCAGCGGCCAGCTGCCGCCGGCCTCGAAGTCCTCGACCAGGAGGCAGGTGATGCCGACGCACGAGCCGGACACGCAGCCCTCGCTCATGCCGCAGCGCGTGCCGCACGTCCCGCAGTTGTGGGGATCGCTGTCCCGGTCGGAGCACACGCCGCTGCACTCCACGAGCGGGGAGGCGCAGGTGACCTCGCACGCGCCGGACACGCACAGCTCGCCCTCCAGGCACTCGGTCTCGCAGGCCCCGCAGTTGAGCCGGTCCGAGTCCAGGTCGCGGCACGTGCCCGAGCAGTCCGAGAATCCTCCCGGGCAGGCAGCGATGCAGGTGCCCTCGTAGCAGTTCTCGCCCGTGCCGCACCTCGAGGCGCACGAGCCGCAGTTCTCGGGGTCGCGCATCAGGTCCGAGCACGCCCCCGAGCACATGGTCAGCCCCTCGATGCAGGAGTTCACGCACGCGCTCGCCTCACACACCTGACCCGGAGCGCAGGCCGTACCGCACGCCCCGCAGTTCCTGTGGTCGATCTGCAGGTCGGCGCACGAGCCCGAGCAGTCCACGTACGGAGACGGGCACGTGAACGAGCAGGCCCCGGAGAGGCACACCTCGCCGTCGGCGCACACGTTCCCGCACTCCCCGCAGTTCGAGGGATCGTTGACGAGGTTCTTGCACGTGCCCGAGCAGGCCGAGTACCCGTCCGGGCAATCCGGCTGGCAGGAGCCCTCGAGGCACACGTTGCCCGCCGAGCAGACGAGGCCGCACATGCCGCAGTTGTAGAAATCGACCGAGAGGTCGCGGCACACGTCCGTGCACACCGTGTACCCGTCCAGGCACGAGAGGGTGCAGGAGGCATCCTCGCACACGTATCCCGGCCCGCAGGCCAGAGCGCACCCGCCGCAGTTCTCGGAGTCCGACGTGACGTCGCGGCACTCGCCGCCGCACTCGAACATGGGCACGGGACAGCCCTCGTCGCCGGCGCAGCCTCCGGTCCACGAGCCGAGGGCGACGAGGAGGCCGAGAACCCGGATCGAATGTCCTCGCCCACCTGGGCTATTTTCCAGAATTCCGATCATGAAATCGAGTCAATACGTATGTATACCCCACTTTCATAACTTTTCGAGCAACATGTGCAAGCCTCGAGGTGACCCGGCAGCCGGGCCTCTGAATTTCTTCTTGTTTCAAGCAGTTGGACTCGGGTCGGGGGGTCAGGTCACGAGGGTGCACCCGCACCCCTTGGCCTCGTCGCCGTCATCGCCGCCGTCCGGTCCGGGATCCGAAGTGCCGTCGCCGTCCCCATCGACCGGAACGTCGTGGGGCGAGTCCAGGTCCGCATCGCCTGCCGCGTCGGGGCCCGGATCCGCGGCGCCGTCCACCGCCTCCGGGACCCCGTCCGGCGGATCGTCGGGCACGTCGATCAGGTACTCGAAGGCTCCCACGTCCGGGCTGGAATCCCTGGTCCGGCCAAGGATGTCGTCGGCCGGCATGTGGGAAGCGTCGGCAGCACCCACCGCCGGGCTGGCCTCCGGGATGGCGCCGTAGAGGAGCACGAGCCTCTCGAACTCCTGCCTCACGGTCGTCGACCCGGAGACGAACCTGCCCGAGGACGCGTCCCAGGCCGGCAGGACGAGAGCGCCGTGGTCGGTCTCGAGGAGGGGATCCTCCACGATCCTGTTGGCATCCGACTCCGGTATCGGCGGCTCCTCGGCCGGCAGCGATGCGCCGGCGTTCCAGAAGAGGTTGTTGTCCAGCACGAAGCTCGAGACGTCCACGTCCCCGTACGTGTTGATGAACCGGGTCCCCATCGTGCCCTCGGGGTCGCAGAACACGTTGTTGCGGATGAAGATCTCGCCCACCGTGGGATTCGATCCCTCGGTCCCGATCCTGAACCCGTACGAGCTTCCCGGCAGGTCGCCGACGATCGTGTTCGCCCTGACCACCACGTCGCGCACGCCCTTGAACTGCATGGCGCCCGCGATCATGTCCGGGGAGTTGCCGATGAAGAGGTTGTTCTCCACGAGTGCGTGGGTGATCTCGTGGTCGCTCACCCCGTCCTCGCCGAACTGGAGGAAGGCCTGGTCGCCCTTCCCGCCCCAGTTGAGGAACACGTTGCGTGCGATCACGTAGCGCGGATCTCGCGGCGGCCTCGCCCATTCCGGCATCCCGGCCTCGGTCACCTCGCGCTTGATCGTGATGAAGGACTGGGCGTAGATGTCCACGTCGCGCACGAAGAAGATGTTTCCGGTGATGTCCAGCTCGCCGGGTCTGACCGAGTCGATGAGGTCCACGCCGCTGCCCGCGGGATGGTCGTAGAACACGTTGCCGGTGATGTGGATCTCCCTGGGGTAGTACGCGTCCCCGCCCCGGTTGATCTTCACCATGTCGTTGCACGTGCCCGGAGCGTTGTTGCCGAACACGATGTTGTTGCGAAACGTCAAGTGGGTGACGTCCTGGAAGTGGACGAGATCCGCCGATCTCTCGCTCCCGTCGTCGGCGCAGGAGCGCGACGGATCGTGGTTCGAGATCACGAACCCCTGGATCGTGATGTTGGCCTCGCCGCGGATGTAGACCTGCAGGGCCTCCGATCCGTCCGTGATGTTGCCCGTGCTGTCGTAGTCCAGGTTGGAGAGCTTCGCCATGTAGAGGTGCTCGGCGCGGATGATCACGGGGTTCTCGAAGCCCCTGATCAGGTAGGTGGCGCCGTTGTACTCGCCGTCGCGCACGATGATCGTGTGGCCGCCCGAGACCGGGATGCCGCTGTTCGAGGCAAAGGTGATCGTGGCCCAGGGCGCACCGATCGAGCCGTCCCCGGTGGTGTTGCTCCCGTCGGTGGCCACGTAGTAGTCGGCGCCCCACGCCATGCGGGCGGAGCACAGGACGAGCGCGATAACGGCCAGAGACGTGATTTTCCTCATGATCGGCCTCCCGGCCCAGTGTACACGGAATTGGGCTGTGTCGGCCGGATTTCTGTGCTACACCCCCCGCCATGACCGTCACAATCTCCGAGATCAACGACTGGTTCCGCGGGGAGAGGCTCGCGGCCGCCCACAACGCCCTCTTCGAGATCGTGGTCCAGGGCGCGCACGCCGACGTGGTCGCGAGCGCGTCCATCCTCCTGGCCAGGCTCAAGATGGGCGCCGGCCACGTCGACTCGGCCATCATGCAGCTCGACACGGCGCCCGCTCCCGGCAGGGAGGACCGGGCGCGATGCAGCGCCCTCATGGCGCTGGGCTACGCGTTCAAGCGCTGCTTCGGCCTGGCCGGTTCCTGCCTGCGAGAGGCCCGGGACGCCGGGGTCGAGGACCCGTTCGTGGACCTGTGCGCCGCCATGGTCAGCGCCGAGCGCGGCGACCTGCTCGCTGCGGCCGGGCTGTTCGGCCGCGCCCTTGGCGACCATGCGGACCGCAGGTTCGCCTTCAAGGGGCTGGCCGAGGTCCAGCGCGCGGCGGGAGACCGGCAAGGGGCCTCGCGCACGCTCGAGGGGCTGCTGGAGCACGACGGGGACTGGGCGGGCACGCACAGGGCCCTCGCCTACCACGCGATGGCCGCCGGCGACTTCGACGTGGCCGTGGATCGCTTCGGCAAGGCCCTCGAGGCGGCACCGGGAGGCGACTACGCGGGCCTGGACAGGTTCGCGCTGGGCCGCGCACGGCACGCCGCCGGCCGGCGCAGCGAGGCGATCGCCTCGTGGCAGGGCCTCGTGTCCACGGAGGCCGGCTCCGCGATCATGGCGCGGCGCGCCATCTCGCTCCTCGAGCAGGCGGATGAGCAGGCCCGCAGGCACGTGCTGGACATCGCCCCTGCGACACCCGGGGCGGACGTCGATCTGCCCCCGCCCCTGACACTCTACGTCAGGCTCTGGGGACGCCAGCCCGTAGCGCCCGCCGCAGCGTCGGCCTCCATGCCTCCCTGGTGGGTCGTGGACGACCTCGAGGCTGCAGGCTTCCACTGCATCCTCTTCGACGGGACGCCTCACGGCGTCGGCGCACTCATCGAGGCCGGGATCCCCGTCCTGACATTCGAGCACTTCCCAGCCACGGGCCTCGCCTCGGTCGCCGTGGGCCGGGACGATGCGCTGGCCGAGGTCATCGCGATGGATCCCGCAACGGGCCTGCTCGTCGAGATCCCGTACGAGCAGCTCTCCGAGACCGACGCGCGCGGCGCACCTCCCGCCATCGCGGCCGTGCCGATGGGCGATGCGGACGCCGGGTCCAGGCTCGAGAGCTCGGGGGTGCACGGGGCGGAGCACCTCGAGGCAGCGGCACGAGGCGAGAAGCTCCGCGACGCTGGCCACCTCGAGGAGGCCGAGGAGGCCTTCCGGGCCTCGCTCGAGAAGGACCCGCGCTGCGAGACGGCGCACGCCGGGCTCATCGGTCTTCTGCTGGGCCGCATGGCATCGGACCTGTCCAGCGATCCGCCCAGACAGGCGGTGGACGCGGCCATGGACCGCCTCCGGGACGCGCTTCCCGGCAGGGCCATCGTGCACAGGTTCGAGGGACGGATCGGCCGCGTCCTCGGCCAGAACCGCAAGGCCCTGAAGAGCTTCAAGAGGGCCGGGACCCTCGATCCTGACGACATCCACGCGCTGTGCGAGCAGGCATCCTGCCTCGCCGCGCTCGGTACGGCAGAGGAGGGCTCTGCCCTGCTCCACCAAGCGCTCGACATCGCACCCTCCCACCCCCGCTCGAACCTCGAGCTCGCCGACCACCATGCGGGTCGGCGCGACTTCGGGGCCGCGGAGCACTACGTGCGATGCGCCCTGGACCTGGATCCCGGATCGGCATACGGCCACGAGATCCTCGCAATGGTCCACCGCTCCCGCGACGAGCACGAGCAGGCCCTCGCCTCGCTCGAGACCGCCGCGTCCCTGGGCTCGGACACGGACTGGGTGCACCTGGAGCGCGCCGCGAACCTGATGTCGCTCGAGCGCTGGCAGGAGGCCAGGAAGCCGCTCGAGACCGTGGTGGAGCGCGACGGGGCCAACGCCGATGCCCGCGCCAGGTTCGTCGAGGTGCTCTCGCACCTGGGCGAGGGCGCGAGGGCCGTCGAGGAAGCGACCTTCCTCCTCTCCCTGGACCCGGGCCTGGCCTCGTCCCAGGAGCTGCTCGGCCTGGCGCTCGAGACCGAGGACAAGTTGCCCGAGGCCGAGCAGGCCTACGCCAGGGCCCTGGAGCTCTCGCAGGAGCACATGCCGGCGCGCCGCCGCCTCGACGACCTCCTGGGCCGGCAGGGGCGCAACGCCGAGCGGGTGGGCCTGTGGCTGGTGGCCGCCCGCCGCGATCCGGCCGATGCCGGGATCATGTCCGGGCTGGCGGACGCGCTCGAGACCGAGGACAAGTTGCCCGAGGCCGAGATGGTGCGCCGGCGCGCCTCGATCTGCGGCGGAGGAGCGGCCCTCGAGAGGCTCGAGGCATTGCGGGCCGAGTGCGCGCAGAGCGCGGACCCGAGAGCCGTGCTGGAGGATGCCGCGCGAGAGTGGGACGAGGCCGCGGCACTCGCCGAGCTGGGCCGCCTGCTCCTGATGACGTCCGACCCTGACGCTCCCGCCGTCTGGAAGCGGGTCGTCTCGCTCGAACCGGCCGATCCCGTGGCCATCGCGATGCTGGCGCACGCCATGCGCCTCGACGACCAGAGGCGGACGGAGATGGACGAGCCGAGGGATCCCGACGCCCTCGCGCACGCGGCCGCGGCCCTGGAACACGTGCTGACCATCGAGCCGTACTGGATCTGGGTGCGGGCCGAGAGGGGCCTCGTGGCCCTGGGCATGAACGCCCCGCAGGACGCCATCGACGTCCTGGAGCCCGTGACCGAGGACGCCCCGGCGGCCTGGGACGTGAGGCTGAGCGCCTACTCGCGCCTCGGCATGCACGACCTCGCGGCCAGGGCCGGCGACAGGCTCATCGAGACCTCGAACCCCCGGCCGGCGGACCTCATCCGCATCGCCCGCGAGCACCACGGCGCGGGCAACGCGGAGCGCGCGTCCGAGATCGCCGAGAGGGCGGCCGCGGCCCTGCCTCCCGGCCCGTCGGCACTGCGCACGCAGGCCGAGTCCCTCATCAAGTAATCCGGCCCGTGGCCCCGCGAGCTACTTGCGATCGGCTGTAGGGGAGATCATGGGGGGTCGCACACGCGCATGGCGACCGATCCGATGGGCGCACCGAACGTCACGGACGAGTCCATGCAGGTCCAGCCCGAGATCCCGCAGTCGCCGTCGTCGATGCACACCTCGGTGCACACGCCCGAGCCCGAGTCCGAGCAGATGGCGTGCTCGCACCAGATCGGCGGCGAGCCGAAGTGGTCGCAGTCCACCCCGGTGGCCACGCGGTCCGTGCCCGTGTAGAGGATGGAGCAGAACCCTATTCCCACGAAGGGCGAGGGCGACTCCGCGCCCGGCTGGCAGGCCGTGAGCGTGCCCACCGTGCAGTCCGTGTCGTCGCCGCACGGCCTCATGCACTGCGGGATGTACTCGCGCACCCCGCCCTCGTAATGGTTGATCATCACGCAGGCGAAGCCGGACCCGCAGTCCGACGTCTCGTTGCAGACCTCCGTGCAGAACGTGCCCCGGTAGCAGATGTCGTTCGTGCAGTCCCCGTCCGAGGCGCACGTGTCGCTCAGCGTGCCGCCGCCCAGCTCGGGCCGGCACTCGGTCGCGAGGTTCGTGCCGCTGTCGGTGAGCTGCACGGTGCAGGTCTCGCCGCTGCCGCAGTCCGACTCTCGGGTGCACGACGGGTAGTTGCGCTTGCAGTAGTCGTCACCGCTCGGGTCGTCGTAGCAGCGGTAGTCCGGCGCGGTGCAGGGCGGGTCGGGCGCCGTGGTGTCGCACAGCTCGGTGCAGTAGTGCTCGAAGTCGTCCCCCACGCACAGCTCGCTCTTGCACTGCTGCCAGACGGGGTTGCACGTCTCGCCGAAGTCCAGGCAGTCCGACGGCGGGCTCGTCCTCGTGTTCTCCTCGTCGATCTGCTCGTCGCAGTCGTTGTCGACCCGGTCGCACACCTCGGCCGTGGGCAAGCCTCCGTCCGTGCACTGGCAGTCGGTCAGGCCCTCGTCCACCTCGCCGTCGCAGTCGTCGTCCACGCGGTTGCACAGCTCGTCGGTCAGCGGGTCGTCGTGCGTGCACCGGCAGTCCGTCAGGCCCTCGTCCACCTCGCCGTCGCAGTCGTCGTCGATGTCGTTGCACAGTTCGTCGTCGAGAGGCTCGCCTCCGTCCGTGCACTGGCAGTCCGTCAGGCCCTCGTCCACCTCGCCGTCGCAGTCGTCGTCGATGTCGTTGCACTCCTCGTGGTCCCACGGCTCCTCGTCCGTGCACCGGCAGTCCTCGAGCCCGTCGTCCACCTCGCCGTTGCAGTCGTCGTCGATGTCGTTGCACTCCTCGTGATCCCACGGCTCGCCGCCGTCCGTGCACCGGCAGTCCGTCAGGTCCTCGTCGATCACGTCGTCGCAGTCGTCGTCCTCCTCGTTGCACGACTCGTCGGGCAGGAGACACCCCTGGACCTCGCAGTCCACGCAGTCCTCGATGCCCGTGCTGCCACACTCCGTGGTGCAGTCGCCGGGCGCCGCGTCGTCGCACTCCTCGCCGTCGTCCACCGTGCCGTCCCCGCAGTAGGGCTCGGCCGGCGGCGCGTCCTCGCCGTCGGTCCCGGCGTCCGCCGACCCTCCGTCGTCGCCCTCCGTGTCCGACGAGTGACCGTCCCTGGCCACGAAGCCGTTCCCGCACCCCGCGTCCAGGAGCAGGGCCACGCAAAGGACCGTGAGCACTCTGGTCATCCGCGAAACGTCGTGCATCTGTCTCCTCCCGCACCCCTTAAGAGGTACTCGGATAAAGATAGCACACACTGCCCCTCCGCCCAAAGGACCCGGGCCTCCGGGCGCACCTGTCAGGTCCCCGGAACGGGGTCGCGGCGGTCTGCTTGTCGGGAGGTGTTACTTCTTTGGCGGGACGATGGAGTCCTTGCAGGACTTGGAGACGCGCATCTTCACGACGGTCTTCGCCGGGATCTTGATCGCCTCTCCCGTGGCGGGATTGCGGCCCATCCTGGCCTTGCGCTTCTGCTTGACGAGCTTGCCGATCCCGGGAATCGTGAACTCGCCGGCCTTCTTGGTCTGGCTGACGGCCAGGGCGGAGAACTCCTCCACGATGGCTGCAGCGTTCTTCTTGGGCAGCTCGAACTTCTCTGCGAAGTGAGACACGATCTTGGCCTTGGTCATTCCCTTCTTTGCCATTTGTTCATCCTCCTTGTGGTAGAACTGGCTTCGTTTTTGGATATCCCCCCCAGCAGGATGTCGCATTCTTTAGCACAGCCAAGCCGATAATATCAAGCCTGGCAAGGGGAAAATCGCCCCCGGCCGAAAAATCGTCCCCCGCACCGCATCCGGGCGTTCACCTCCCATGCACCGCAACAGATAAACTTTATTAACACACGAACGGATCCATGCTACATTATCACCAGGAGACGCCGCCGACTCGAAGGGGGTCATGCATGGGTCGAAGCACGATCGCGCTCGCAATCTCGGTAGCCGTCCTGTGTGCCTGCACGGACAGCCACGGCATCTTGCTGGGAGACACCTCGGGACCGGACGCGCCCGTGCACGACGCTCCCGAGGAGACCATGTTCGATCCCGTCCCCGACCCCCCGATTCCCGACGCTCCAGTCCCGGATGTCGTGGATATCGTGGAGGAACCCGACTGGCCGTGCACGCCCGAGTTCTCCGAGCAGCGGCGGACGATCATGGGCGGCCTGATGGTGAGCGCGGGAGAGGAGGGGGACCCGGACCGGCCGGACCTCGCAACCCTTCCCAGCGGAGAAGTCTGGCTCAGCGGCAGGATCTGGAGCTCGCCTTCAGCCATGGACACGCCCAAGCTCACCCTCGTGTCGGTGAATCCGAGATACGGACTTCCCGCCGGAATCTGGCATCACCATCTCACGAACACGGAGGTCGACGCCTATCACCCCATCGTACCTCTCGGCGACTCCATGGTCGTGGTCTACCCGGACATGGGCGATTTCTCAGCGAGCGAGGTGCTGGCGATGCGCATGGACATGCCGCCGTACTCCGGAGAGCTGACCGCCTTCCCCGGCACGGACGTCCTCTCGACCCAGCCGGCGGCCGCCTCGAACGGCAGCGAGATCATGGCCGTCTGGAGGCAGGGCGACGACACGGGGATGAACACCACGATAGATTTCAGCATCGTGAGCGAGGCCGGAGAGATCGTGGCGGGGGGACGCGCGTATGGAGATGGGTCATCGGTTCTCCGGGCACCGACACTGATCCACGCTGGCTCGAGCTATCGCATGGCATGCTTCGAGGATACGTCCAGCTATCCAGGCG